>JAUWYE010000173.1 GCA_030615965.1 Dehalococcoidia bacterium
CGCTATGTAAGAGATATTTTAGATAAATGTATGCCCGGTGGAGGTTATGCTTTAGGTTCTGGAAATTCCATCACCAATTACATCCCGGTAGAAAATTATCTTATTATGCTGGATGAAGGAGCTAAATGGGGAGTATAAGAATAGCCCCTAAACTGGCGGACGCGGCTGCAACCAATTCGAACCGCTGCTGAAATAACCGCACATGTACGGTTTTAACTTCTAATCGTTCTTACGCACAACTATAGTGAGACGTTCAGATCCACAATTTAGTGCCTGGTAACAGTTACCGTTGTTGAATTAAATCTTGGCCCGCTACCAATCTCCTGGGGGTTGCTACTCACCAAACAATTCAGTGGCTCTCCTGCCAATCCCTCAGATTGCCTTGGTGACCACACGACCCTCTCAGGAACGGTGTTAGAGATAGTCACTTTCACCTGCACTTGTCCGCGTTCATTGGCGATTGTAACGATATGTCCTTCTCTAATACCCAGTCGCTCAGCGTCTTGAGAGTTCATCGTCACAACAGGGGGAATTGCACCATAGACCTCTTGAAATTGCGTACTGGTAAATTTTGGCGTGGCACTGGTTAGCAAGATGAAATTTCCCTTCTCAATGCACAGCGGAGTTTGTATTGGCATAGGATTCAAACCAATTTCTGCAGCTATAGAAGAATAGAACTCAATCTTTCCCGATGGAGTCGAATAATCGTTCTTTGGCTTTGTCTTGAACGTGAGCATCTCTCCTGATATTAGAGACTGGAAGCTGCCTCCCTCGAAAGCATTCTCAAGTGCCAGCTCTACGGCACTCCAGGCATCTTCATAAAGCCACTCCTCCGTCAAGCCCAGTCGCTCTGCGATTTCTCGCATAACCCATACTTCACTTCGACTGTTAGTGATAGGGCGAACGGCTCTTCTTGAATATTGGACGTAGTTATGGCCCCAAGGAATGACCAGGTCTTCTTTCTCAAGGTAGGTCGGTGCGGGGAGAACAACGTCTGCATACTGTGCTGTTTTTGTCCAATGTGTTTCGTGAACCACTACAAAAACATCTTGTCGTGATATTCCTTCTCTGAAGGCATGCTGATTGGGAAGCGTCATGGCAGGGTTCATGCAGCTGATGTAGATAAACTTGAACCCACCACCTTTGACGAGGTCGGCAAGAGCTACTTGTTCCACAATTTTCGGGGTTCTATCTGCGAGCGCTTGGCCAGAAACGAGCGATTTATTAACCGAAAAGGAATTTCCATTGCTGTAAAAAAAGCCCCGGTGTAAACCAAGAAGTGCTGGAATGAATGATATGGCCCGCACTTGATCGGCACCTTGGTCGCATTTTTGCAATCCAATGCCAATCATCGTTGTACTGGGTTTCAAACTGGCATAGGCCTCCCCTAACTGTTCGACGTATCTCCAGGCAACCCCCGTAATTTGCTCTACCCTATCCGCAGTCCACTTGCTGGTCTTCACCTTCAGCTGTTCAAAACCGTGAGTCCATTCCTTAATGAACTCTAGGTCTATGTAGTCATTTTGGATTAAGTAGTTGATTACTCCATAGGCTAAGGCAACGTCACTTCCTGGCATCGGTTGAATCCAAAGATCGGCACTTTTTGCAGTTCGGCTTTCTCTGGGGTCAATGACCACAATTTGAGTACCCCGTAGCTTGTGGGCCTTTTTAGCAAGGGACCACATGTGAGGTGAACTCACGGCAGCGTTAAAGCCCCAGAACACGACAAGATCCATTGAAAGGATCTCGATAGGCGTTATGCCATAGCTATCGCCATAGTGCAAAGCCAGTGCTTTATGCCCCGAGTTGCTGCATAAAGCCCAATCCGTCTGCGTAGCACCAATATCATTCCATAGTCTTCGTGGAAATGCTGCTGTTAATAACCCCATGTTTCCAGAGTAATCCAGATACAACACAGCCTCTGAACTATGCTTTTCAAGAATCTCACCGAGTTTCTGTGACACGACGCTCAGACCTTTCTCCCAGTCGGTCCGCTCAAAGTGATCTCCTTTACGAAGGAAAGGAGCTTCAACTCGATTCTTATAGAGCCTTTCATGATCCTTGGCACCCCGAGGACACGTAAATCCTTGTGTTACTGGATTTTTCGGATCGCCCTTGATTGATAATATCTGTCCTAATTCTCCCAGTGTGACTATCAATGCACAGGTGTCATAACAGTCCCGAGCGCATACAGTCGAAACTTGTTTCATCGTTTTGACCCTCAGAATTTTATTGGATATCTTTATGAAGTTATCCGGCAGCCTCGTTCTGGCCCGTCCCAAGGTAATCCACCTGCCTCCCAGATAGGGGGAGGATCCGATCACCTCTGTTTGACTGCCCCCCCTGTGGGAGTCGCCGCGGCGACGTCTCTTGCCAGACCTCCTTTGGACTCAGGAAAGGTTTCCGCATCCATGAGGTCGATTAAAATCCCGCGGCAAGCATCCTTCGGTAGAACGTAGGCTTCTCTAAGAAGGGCGCATCCAGGAAAAGGATCAACGTACTCCTCTTGTTTTATGGTAAAGCCTTTTTCTTTCAACTCCTTAACCTTAGCATCAAAATTGTCGATGAGAATGGCTAAATGAAAGAAGCCCTCTCCTCGGTCCTTCTTAATATAG
>JAUWYE010000022.1 GCA_030615965.1 Dehalococcoidia bacterium
TCAGGCCATAACACTGGAGTGAAGTAAAGTTCACTATAGGCAGCCTGCCAGAGGAGAAAGTTGCTGAGGCGGCTCTCACCGCCAGTGCGTATGACCAAGTCGGGGTCGGGGATGTCAGTGCTATATAGATACCGGGCAAACGCAGACTCATCTATCTTGTCACCGGGAATACCAGCGTCAGCGATACGTCTGACTGCCTGGACAATTTCATCACGCCCACCATAATCGAAGGCGAGGCAAAGCGTAAGCCCGGTATTATTTTTGGTGAGTTCGACTGCTGCCTTCACCTTTTCCCTTAGTTTCTGAGATAGCCTGTCCATCCTGCCAAGATGTACCAGTCGGATATTTTCTTGATGAAAAGCCTGAGTTTCCTGGTCAAGCTTCTTTGCCAGAAGACTGAGTAAGCCTGCGACCTCTATCCTCGGCCGGTTCCAGTTCTCTGTGGAGAACATATAAAGGGTCAGGTATTTTACTCCATAATTGGCAAAAATCTTCACCACCGGGCGAATATTCTCACCACCAGCATTGTGTCCGACAAGCCTGGGTAAACGACGTTTCTTTGCCCATCTGCCATTGCCATCCATGATAATGGCTACGTGCTGGGGGGGATAATTTGTTTGAATCATAAACTAGCCTCGCGAAAAAGGAGATGCCTGATTTTCAGCAAGGGATAGGCGGAGCTACGTCTCAGGACAGCCAGAATTAACCTGCTGTGCCAATCGAAGGAAAAATTGCCTGAGTTGAGCAAAGCCTCAGCCATGCCACTAGAGTCCAGCGCATTGAATATTCCCTCGATTTGGCGGTCGCTTAGTTTGGAATAAGCCCATCTAGCCCAGTAGCCACGGGAGAGTTCCTTGCCCATTTTTGCCTTCCATTGCTTTTGGTAGCGCGAAAGCTGGCCAGCGGTTAAATTATCACTGCTGAGGGCCTCATCAAGCACCTCGGCTGCTATCCGGGCACCAAGATGCCCAAAGTATATTCCTCCGCCGGTAGTTGGCTTTACCTGTCCGGCAGCATCCCCGATAACCAGTACCCTGTCTCCGTAGCTGCGAGCCAAAGTTCCTACGGGGATAGCCTTTTGCTCGATTTCCACCTCCCGACTTGTTATTCTACCCTGGCAAAAGGGATTGTTGAGGAATTTTTGCAGATGTAGCTTGGCCTGAGATGTTGCTAAAAGGCCAACGTATGCTTTATTTGTTGAAGTCCCGACACGAGTCGGGACGAGCCAGGCAAACAAACCTGGTGCTATTTTCTGACCGAAGTATACTTCGAGTTCATCAACGTTTTCCGCTTCGATTTCGGCCTGAGCACCGACGAGGAAACTCTTGATTTTGCCCAGACCTAGCTTCCGGGGCAGCTTGGGCCTGAATCCGTTAGCCAGAACCACAGCTCTAGCGCTGAATATCTCCCTGGCTCCGAAGCACAAAGTTTCAGCTTGTATGCTATCCTTCCCAGGAATAATGTCAATGACTGGGGAAGAGAAGAAATATTGTGCCCCCTGGGATTGGGCTTTAGAGGCTATCGCTTTATCAAGTAAAAGCCGATTGACAACGTAAGCCTGAACATTTTCGGTTTGCACTCTTAAGTATCTTCCTGAAGGGGAGAAAAACTTGGCCGAGTTTACCTTGGTTAATATCCCATCTGTGCCGAGGTCCAAGGACTGGAAACATTCGGTACTGATTATTCCTGTGCAACAGACATTGAGTCTCGACGCACTTTTTTCTTCAAAAACAGCAACAGCGTGACCTAATGAAGCTAGTTCATAAGCTATGTAGCTTCCGGCTGCCCCCGCCCCTACTATGATGACATCGTAAAATTGGTCCGACAATTCCCTGCCACCTTTTTAGATTTCTGCTAGGCAATGCTATATTATATAACAAATTGTCTAGCTACACCTATTTGGCGATTTGACACGTACCTTACCGTGCACCGGAATACAGCACATTAATGACAGGGGTGGCTAAGGTGTTTTACCTGTGGGCTGAAACAGGGAGCATGTTTCGTTCTACGGGGATTATTGCGCACCCTGCGGAGCTGCTCTACGCCAGCTAGTACAAGTAAGGTGAACTGCCCTCAGCATATGGCCTTCTCTTTTTCACCACTCTGACGTTTGGCTTCAAGAGCGGAGAGCGACTTGTACTTGGCCGCCTGTTTCATAAACTGGGCCATGTTCTCGGTCTCATTTCTCCTTACTTCCTCTACGACCTCTCCAGAATTGAGATAATCATATGCCTTGTCTCTTAGCCTCTCGAGCAGCCTGATCAAGGTAAGCTTGTCCTCATCCGATAGTGGCGATAGGATTTCTTGGATGAGCCCCCAGCCCGCTACAGTTGCCAGTACAAAGTCCTTCTCCGCCTTGCTGGCGATAACCAGACGTACTTCCCTGCGGTCAGGCAGGTCTCTTATCCGTCTGACCAGACCAGCTTTGACCATGCGGTCGATTATCATACTGACGCTGTTCACGCTACGTTCTAACCACCGGGCTATGTCAGTTACTCTTACAGGAGCATCGATGTGTTTCATAGCCATAAGCACTGCGTGCTGCTCCGTAGTGAGCTCGTATTCACTAAATGTTCGGTCCTCACACTTCAAAACCAGGTTGTAGGTTTGGCGCAGCAGGATCCACGCTCCCATATATGGATTTTCGAATTTGAACTTTATCGGCATATTTATCTCCTCCTGATTATTTCATTGTAACTTTGCTCGTTTGGAAAAAGTATTATTATAACAGTTTCTATTATTTACAACAAGTCAACATGACTTAATAATAACTTTCTCCAATTCGTGCAGTCCTGCATTGTGTAAATCATGATTCATTCAAAACGTGCTCCATTGAATTTAAGCAATGAATAAATTAAATGGTATACATAAAAGAGTTAAAAGGCACAAGGTACCTGTCAAATCGAGGTATTGACTTTTTTTTGAAGAATTGCTATCCTTATAGGAAGTGTTTTCACAGGTGTTATCCTTGTATTACTATAGCATATAAGATTCGCTTGTGAGTGTGGCTGGCCAAACGAGCCCGACTCGGGTGGCAAAAGGGTTAGTATGGGCGAGAGACGGTTACTGAGTGGGATGAGGCGTGGAGTTTTATCATCGCTGAGCTTCACCGATAACAACGACGTTCGCTACTTCGACCAGGCGTGGCTGAGAGAAGCCGCGCATCTTGTGGATGGCAAGAAAGGGAATATAACCTAAAGTAGGAAGAGACCTGTGGCAACAGGTCTCTTCTTTGGTTTTGGCGGCGGTAGGTCAACCACCACCGTATTTATTATATCGCTTAGCCTGTTCCGCTGGCAAATGATGGGAAGGTGGATGGTAGTGATTAACCGATTAGAGTGATTATCCTTGCCCATGGAGTCTCTCCGGCACAGGGGGGTGGGTCGGTCTTGGGCAATGAGCGACACCTCAAATATTTCTGGGGTGGAGCGGAAAAATAAACACGAAAGGAGAAAAAATGAGAAAAATATTTATTATTTTGTTTGCCCTGGTGCTGGCGCTGAGCATGAGCCTGGTGGCAGTGCCAGTGGGGGCAAGCCCGGCTGATGGTGATGTTACCATAGTCGTCCAAGACCAGGCAGGAAGCCCAATTGAGGGTGCTACGGCAAGGCTTGTGTTCTATGGTGGTGGCAAGGGTGGCTATAGTATGGATGGAAAAACTACAGATGCTACTGGCAGCGCCACTTTTACTGCTACCGAGATAGCAACCTGGCTTACAGCAGAGGGCTATAATCCATCAAGCCAAATCTATGCCCAGCCTGGCGCTAAGGTTGAAACCGATAGTGCCTATGGCAAGGTGCGAACCGTAGACCCAACGACCGGATTTCTCTGCATACCGTATAACACCCCTGGTGGCACTTTAGTACCCAAACCTGCCATGAGCTTCACCTACAAGATGATAATGATGAGCACGGAGCCGGTGCAAACGGTATGGGATGACCCCACTAACAATTTCACTGTCACTGCCACTCTGGCTGATAGCCTTTCGGTAACCCCAGATGTAACCAAGATACGCTTAATCCGGAATCTGGTAGGTGGGCAGCCACCAGCACCGGGTGGGTCTGACGACGACTGGTACATGTGGAATGGCACAGCATACGAACGGTGGAAGGGAATTGCTACAGTAGATGCTACCGCTACTGGTGCGTCTGTATCAGCTACCTTCTCCCAGGGCATATTCAGCGACTGGCTGGTTGGCAATAAAATTGTAGTCAAGCCTGAATTCGGAGTCAATCGGACCGTTGACAGTGTCTCTTGCATTGATGACTACTATGCAGTAGACATTCTGCGCCCATCTGCCTACATTCACCCTGCCCAGATAAATGACACCGATCTGTTCTATCCCACCATCCAAGATGCCATTGATGCTGCAGTTGCTTACGACACCATCAATGTGGCGGCGGGGACTTATGACGAGCAGGTGGTCATTGATAAGAGCCTGACGCTACAGGGGGTGGGGGATACCACGATTATACAGCCGTCTGGCCCAGTATTGACAGCTACAACTAGTATCCCATGGATTGGTGGTGGTACTGGCCCAATGTCGGCAATAGTCTCTGTTGAAGCGACTGGCGGTACCGTTATCATAAAGGATCTGAAGATTGATGGATCTCTAATTACCAGCAAATCAACTACGTGGGTTGGTGGTCTAGTTTACCTTGAGACCAGTGGCAAAGTAGAAGGCGTGACAGTCATTGGAAACTCAGCTCTACCTGATCGTACTGCAGGTATATTTGCCGCTGCTATAACTGAATCTGCCAGCCTAGAGATAACTGGGTGCACCGTCATAGGTTACAACAGGGCAGGCATATACGCTCTTGGTGGAGAATTTACAGCTGACTACCACCACAACGTGATTAACGGACCGGGTACGTTATCAACAGGGGTCCCCAACGGCATGTACTTCCTTGAGGGTGCGACTGGTTCAGCCACTTACAACACCATTACCGACTTGGGATATACTGGGGAAACGTGGAGGAGCGCAGGTATTGGTACCTACCCTGGTACTGGTAGCGGTATCACGTTCGCGCATAATACTATCTCCAATGTCCAGAATGCCTTTGCCTTGAGGGTAGATGGCACAACAGTCGAATATAATACCATTTATAACTGCCACACTGGTGTCCGGATTGGAGATGACGCCACCAACAGCATCATCCAGTACAACGACATGCACGACAACGATTTCGCCATACGCGGCGACCCTGATATGGGAGACGGCAATGTGGCTCACTACAATAACTTCGTCAACCACCCGGGCCTCGAGGAGACTGTTGACGGCGCAACATACGAAGGTGCTGTCTGCAATCTTCACCCGACGTTCATACTCGACGCTACCCTCAACTGGTGGGGTGCTGCCAGCGGGCCAACCCATGCTACCAACACTGGTGGCGTCGGTGATGCTATAAGTGATAATGTTAAGTATTCTCCGTGGTGGGGTGCAAGCTACCTGACTGGAACAGCTCCAAACATAACTTTGGTGCCACACCCTTGGACATGGCATGTCAATACTACCGGCGGTTCTTCTCCGGGTGCTATCCAGGAGGGTATTGATGTTGCCACTGCTGGCGACACCATCATTGTGCATGCGGGGACATACGATGAGCAGGTGGTTATTGACAAGAGCCTCACCCTACAGGGAGTTGGCGACACCACCATCATCCAGCCCCCTGCGGTACAATTGACACCTACATCTAATATTCCGTGGATCCCTACTGGTACTGCCACAATGGCGGCAATAGTCTCTGTTGAAACGACTGGCGGTACCGTTATCATAAAGGATCTGAAGATTGATGGCTCTCTAATTCCAAGCAAAGCAACTACGTGGGTTAGTGGTCTAGTTTACCTTGAGACCAGTGGCAAAGTAGAAGGCCTATCAGTCATTGGAAACTCAGCTCTACCTGATCGTACTGCAGGTATATTTGCCGCTGCTATAACTTATCCTGCCAGCCTAGAGGTAACTGGGTGCACCGTCATAGGTTACAACAGGGCAGGTATATACGCTCTTGGTGGAGAATTTACAGCTGACTATCACCACAACGAGATTAACGGTCCAGGTTCGATATCAACAGGTGTTCCAAATGGCATGTTCTTCCTTAGAGGTGCCACTGGTTCAGCCACTTACAACACCGTAACCGACTTGGGCTATACCGGGGAGACATACAGGAGCACAGGTATTGGCACCTATAGTGCCGGTGACGGTATCGTATTCAGCCATAACGAAATCTCCAACGTCCAGAATGCCTTTGCCCTGAGTAACAATACCAATGGCACAACAGTCGAGTACAATACCATTTATGACTGCCACACTGGCGTCCGGCTTGAATCGGGCACCAACAACAACATCATCCAGTACAACGATATACTGAACAATACCTACGCCATACGTGCTAGCCCTAGTGGAGGGGACAACGAGGCTCACTTCAATAACTTTGTGGGCAACACCGGTTCAGATGCAGAGTTTCCCACATACGTGGGAGCTGTCTCTAATGTTGATGAGACAAACACTCTCGATGCCACCTACAACTGGTGGGGCGATGACAGCGGGCCTAGCGGTGTAGGTCCTGGTACGGGTGACGCTGTTAGCGATTATGTGGATTTCGAGCCCTGGTTGGTTACGGATCCGACGGTTACCACACAAGCCGCCACCGAGGTCAGATTCTTGTTTGCCACAATGAATATGAACTACACTGTGGGGGGCTACAGCTCGGCGCAAGTGCGCTTTGCCTACAAGGAGTCCACCGACACGGAGTGGTCTTATACTAACTGGGTGTCTAAATCAGTAGACGGCACCTATGCTTGGGTGCTCAGCAGGCTTGCTCACGGCAGCCAGTATGCTTTTAAAACCCAGCTCAAGTATGACGACATTGTGGATGGCGAAACTGTGATTGAAGGTGATATCCTTCAATTCACCACATCACTCATTGAAGGGTGCTTCATAGCCACCGCAGCCTACGGAACTTCCACTGCTGAACAGATTGATGTGTTGCGAGAGTTCCGGGATATGGTGCTGCTGGAAAGCACCGTGGGCTCTCAATTTGTCGCCCTGTACTACCAGCTTAGCCCTCCCGTAGCGGATTTCATAGCAGGAAGTAGCTTTTTGAGGACTCTTGTCAGGGAGCTCCTGGTTGATCCCATTGTTTGGGTAGTTGAAGCTACAGGAGATATGTGGCAGAACTAGGGTGATGTAGAGTGCTCCGTTATACGGAGAAGCTTGCCTACTGGTACAAGGTGTATGAGACACCAGCCCCAGTATAGGACGTCACACCTGCCATGCCAGGAGCCGACCGTGCCACTCAATAGCAGGCACGGTCGGCTCTTTTATCGTTGTTCTCTCCAGTCGAGGCAGAGAGCTACAAAATGGGTACTGATGAAGGCATGTGCGCTGTCCACCAGAAATACCTAGATAGGTGGCGACGGGAGTTTGAGCCGCTCCCGCCGCCTATATTAGAAGAAAGGAGGTAGGTGATGAGAAAACTGGTTAATTGCTTCCTTGTGTTCCACATACTGGCCACACCAATTTCTTACTGAGCAATAGCCTCGTTCGCATCTTAGCCCCGGGTAGATCATTAACCGACTCTCGCCGATATTGAGCCCCTTTGCCACCTGAGTCGTGGTCAACTGGTTGGTCATCCTCACAAGGTAAGGCATATGCGATATATGTATATAAGAGTAACAGTGTTTCAAAAGGATGTCAAGGGATGTCAACGATTTAAATCATCTAAAATCTAACCCAAAAACTATTATGATTTGGCCTGATTAAAACTTTAGAAGGAAGTAAAGCCAGGCTATGAAGAAGATGGATATGCATTCGAGGTGATATAATTGAAGATAGGTTTGCATTGCTTCGCTTGTTAGGGGTGTTTGCTGTTGAAACAAAGCTACGATGTAATCGTTGTTGGTGCTGGTCCGGCTGGGGCAACAGTGGCTTACGAGCTAGCAAAGAGGGGGATCGGGGTATTAGTTTTAGAAAAAGAGAAACTGCCCCGCTATAAGTGTTGTGCTGGCGGAGTCACTGGCAAGGCGGCAAAACTTCTGGATTTCGATATCTCCGAGGTAGTGGAAGATGTAATTTATGAGCTTAGCTTTACTTTTAATCTCGGCAGCCCTTATCTGGGACAACATAGTCAGCCACTGATATATACCGTAATGCGTGATGTATTTGATTATTTTTTGGTGGAGAGGGCACAGCAGCTGGGAGCTGTGCTTATTGATGGTCAGAAGGTAACGCAAATACAGGTGAGCGATGATTGGGTTGAGGTTTCCACCGCCGACAACATTTTTCGCTCCCGGCTTGTGGTCGGGGCTGATGGGGCTTATAGCGTAGTGGCAAGAGAGCTGGGCATGGGAAGGAGCATCGAATATCTCGTGGGAATAGAGTCGGAAATTGTTGTGCCCGAGGAAGAGCTGGCAAAATGGAAATCGCGGGTCCATATAGACCTGGGGTGCATTCCTGGAGGTTATGCCTGGGTGTTCCCCAAGCGTAACCATCTCTCTATTGGAGCTGGATGTCTTGTCTCCAAGGCAAGACATTTGAACCGCCGCCATCAGAAGTTTCTAAACTCACTTAGTATGGGTAATTACACTATCGCCAGGTCAAGTAGCCACTTGATACCAACGTGTACAAAAGGGAGGCTTGTTTGGCAAGATAAAGCCTTGCTTCTGGGGGATGCGGCTGGGCTTACTGACCCATTAACGGGTGAGGGAATTCATAACGCCATCCAGAGTGCCCAGCTTGCCGCACCAGTGATTGAGAACTCTTTACTTGAGGGCAAGGTCGGGTTGCAGGATTACCAACAGATTGTAGAGAGGAAGATAATGTCTGAACTGAGAATAGCGCGTACGCTGTCAAGAAATTTTGTCCGCTTCCCTCGTTTGGCGTTTGGAATGTTCAACCAGAGTGATGGGGTGTGGAGGGCTATATCCAACTTGACGCTTGGCGAGATAGACTATGCTGCTGTCAAGGGAAAGGCAGGCGGATTCAAGGGCATATTAAATCGCCTGTTGCGATTTTAGAACAGCAACCTTAGCGGCCGGAGCATACGTAAGAGTAAAATTTGTTATAATTTAAAGTGGGAGAGTGAGGTGTCTAAGATACTGGACAAAATAAACAACCCCGGCGATGTTAAGGGGCTAAACCAGGATGAACTGGGTGAACTTTGTTCCGAACTCAGGGAGTTATTGGTAAGCAGGGTTAGTGAAAACGGAGGGCATCTAGCATCCAATCTGGGAGCGGTGGAGCTTACTGTTGCCTTGCACAGGGTATTTGATAGCCCGAAAGACAAGATAATCTGGGATGTGGGGCACCAAAGTTATGTTCATAAGCTATTAACAGGAAGAAGGGAGCAATTTCCTTCCCTTCGCCAATACCAGGGGCTCTCAGGATTTCCTGATAGAGATGAAAGTCCTCACGATGCTTTCACTACGGGACATGGCGGCACCTCCATTTCAGCGGCTTTGGGCATGGCTCTGACCCGCGACCTTGCTCGCGGTGGTCACCACGTGGTAGCTGTTATTGGCGATGGGTGCCTTACCTGTGGCATGACTTACGAAGCGCTGAATCACGCCGGGCATTTGGGCACAAGGCTTATCGTGGTACTTAATGATAACGGCATGTCCATTTCGCCCACTGTAGGAGCGATAGCCAAGCGGCTAAATGTAGTGCGAACAGCCCGTGGCTATATACAGGCTAAGAAACAGACGAATCGGTTGCTGTCTCTCTTGCCCGGAGGAAAGAGGCTGCAGTGGGCATTGCGCCGTCTTAGGGAAGGAGTAAAAGCGATAGTCATGCCCACCATGATGTGGGAGCAGCTTGGCTTTACTTACCTGGGTCCGATAGATGGTCATAACACTGCTGGATTGGAAGCAGTTCTGACTCAAGCCAGGAATTACTACAAGCCGGTCATTGTCCATGTCTTGACTACGAAGGGCAAGGGTTACAAACCAGCAGAGGATAATCCCACTTACTTTCACGGTCTATCTCCTAAAAGCGAGGGCTTGGGCACAATACCTACTTATAGTCAGATATTTGCTCGAACAATCGGTGGACTGCTTAGGGACAATCCCAGGGTGGTAGTAATAAGCGCTGCCATGGTTGAAGGCAATAGCCTATCTGCTCTGGTCAAGGAGTTTCCTCAACGCATCTACGATGTAGGGATTTCTGAGCAGCATGCGGTTACCTTAGCCGCCGGTCTAGCTACCCAGGGCTTTATACCTATTGTAGCTATATATTCCACTTTCTTGCAACGTGCCTTTGACCAAGTATTGCACGATGTTTGTCTCCCTGATCTGCCTGTCATTTTTGCCCTCGATCGCAGCGGCATTGTCGGAGAGGATGGCAAAACACATCAAGGGATATTTGATTTATCCTATCTTAGTTTGATGCCTAATATGATTGTTTGCGCACCTAAGGATGGGAATGAACTTCAAGACCTGCTCTATACTGCCCTCAATACAGAGCATCCTATGGCAATTCGTTATCCTCGGGGTCGGGGAACAGGCGTTCCCTTGGCCACCGAGCTTCATCAACTTCCTATAGGCAAAGCTGAGATAATAAAGCAAGGTGAAGATATAGCCGTAATAGGCATCGGCTCTACGGTCATGCCTTCTCTGGAAGCAGCAGAACATTTAGCTCTTTGGGGCATTGATGCCATGGTAATTAATGCCCGATTCGCTAAGCCCCTGGATACAGAGCTTATTTTGGATGTAGCCAACCACACCAAAAAGATGGTCATAGTAGAGGAGAATATTCTTAGCGGCGGCTTTGGTGCCGCAGTGCTGGAGCTGCTGGAAAAGGCTGAAGCCTCAGATGTCAAAGTGAAGCGATTAGGCATTCCTGACGAATTCGTAACCCATGGAAAGCAAGATTTTCTTCGCTCTCTCTACCATCTGGATGCCCTGGGAATAGCAAAGGAATGCGCTGATTTCCTGGCTCATGTCCAAGCAAAGGTGGAGGGAGAGTTCCACACCACTATCCTTTAATACTAGCTTCTAGATCAGACCAACCCTGCGAATCTCTTGGCCCAATTATACTTAACTGCATAAATCTTTAAAATCCTAAGCACTAAATCCTAAACAAATTCAAATGACCAAATTCAAAATCCAAAACCGGTTTGAACATTTGAGGTTTGAATTTTGAGCTTGTTTAAGGTTTAGGATTTCGGATTTCGGACTTTCACCTCGGGCGGCGAGTCCTTATTCTCCTGAGCCATCCGTTTGAGCTCGTAAAGCTTGGTGATTGCTTCCAGAGGAGACATGGAATCAATGTCAAGCCGGCTAATTTCATCAGCTAACAGGGAGTCTTTCGGGAAAAGAGGAATCTGGAGTGATGCTTTACGGTGAGGGACCTTGCTTTTTTTAGAAGCATGGCTTTCCAGTTCAGCTAAGACTTCCTGAGCTCGAACGATTACCGATTTGGGCAGGCCGGCTAGCTGCGCCACATGGATGCCATAGCTCCTGTCGGTGCCCCCGGGGACAATCTTGTGTAGAAAGATAACTTTATCTCCTTCCTCCGCCACCGCCACGTTAAAGTTTTTCACTCTGGGCAGGATATCAGCCAGGTCCACCAACTCGTGATAATGGGTGGCAAAAAGGGTCTTCGCTCCAAGCTCAGGGTGGTTATGAATAAACTCGGCTACTGCCCAGGCAATGGAAAGCCCGTCATAGGTGGAAGTGCCTCGCCCAATTTCATCCAGGATGATAAAGGAGCGAGGGGTAGCATTATTCAGGATATTTGCCGCCTCAGTCATCTCCACCATAAAAGTGGATTGGCCGGCAGCCAGGTCCTCCTGTGCGCCAATACGAGTAAAGATGCGGTCAACAATTCCAACATTCGCTGAATCGGCAGGGACAAAGCTTCCTATCTGAGCTAAAAGGATAATTAAAGCTACCTGCCTGAGATAGGTAGACTTTCCCGACATGTTGGGACCTGTAAGTATGATAAGTTGATTATCCTTATTACATAAATAAGCATCGTTAGGAACAAAATTATCGCTGCCTATGCTCTGTTCCACAATAGGGTGGCGCCCTCCCTTAATGTCAACGACATCCTCGTTAATCAGCGTTGGGCGGACATAACCATGACGCACTGCTACCTCAGCAAGGCTGGAAAGGGCGTCAATTTGAGCGATGGCTCTGGCGGTGGCCAAAATTTGCCCCCCAACAGCGCTTATCTGCTGGCAAAGTTGCCGGAAAATGGCAGCCTCCAGGTCAGCGATCTTTTCCTGAGCATTGAGAATCAGCGATTCATACTCCTTAAGTTCGGGGGTGAAGAACCTTTCCGCCTCCGCTAAAGTCTGCTTGCGAATATAGTCTGGGGGAACTAAGTTGAGATTAGCCCGAGATACCTCGATATAATAGCCAAATACCCGGTTGTAGCCTACTTTTAAGGATTTAATCCCTGTGCGCTGTTTTTCCCTTTGCTCCAGTCCAGCCAGATATTGCTTCGCCTGCCGGGAATTGCGGCGAATTTCATCCAACTCGGGGGAGAAACCTTCCCTTATCACACCACCTTGCTCCAAATCCCCTGGCTCATCGGCAATAGCCCGGGCGATTAAGTCCACGATGTCGGGGCAGGGCTTAAGTTCGGCGCTTAGCCCCGATGCAATCGGGGCGTCCCCGCCTGCCATCGCCGCTTTCAAGTCCGGCACCTTCTCCAAACTAGAGCGAAGCGTTAGCAACTCTCGGGGCATGACTCTGCCGCTACTCACTCGGTTAACCAGCCTCTCCAGGTCAGCAATATCCGATAAGAGAGAAATGACCTTTTGGCGAGCCATACTATCTTGATGAAACCAGGCAACCGCCTCTTGCCGCCGATTCAATATGGCGAGGTCCAGAAGAGGATGTCCCAGCCAATTCTTGAGCAGTCTGCCACCCATGGCTGTCTTGCTCAGGTCAATAATGGAGAGAAGGGAGTTGCCGGTTTCTCCCCATCTGCCACCCTGAAAGAGCTCCAGATTACGGATGGTCTGGCCATCGAGGGTCATAAAGGAATCTGTGGAGTAGGTAGCAAGTTTGCTTAGCTGGGGCAGAGTTTCCCTTTGCGTTTCCTTGACATAATGTATTAATGCGCCTGCGGCCCTTATGGCTAAAGGCAAGCGGGCACAGCCATAGCCTTCCAGGCTAGCCGCGCCGAAATGTTCCAGCAAAGCTTCCTGGGCAACCTCTAAATCAGACCAGTAGTCATCAAGTCGGCTCACGGTGAATGGCAGTTGAGGATAATCGTCGGCATCTTCGGAAATAAGAACTTCGCTGGGCTGAAGTCGCTCCAATTCGGGCATGACTCTTTCAGCAGGAAGCTGAGTGGTGGCAAACTCGCTCGTGCTTATATCAACATAGGCGATTCCCGCTTCCTCGCCTTCAACAACCAGGCTGGCGAGATAGTTATTGCTCTTACTCTTAAGCAGATTGGGCTCGACCACCGTCCCCGGCGTCACCACGCGAATGACGTCCCTTTCCACCAGTCCCTTACCCGGCGGGCTAAGTTGCTCGCAAATAGCTACCTTATGGCCCCGGTTGATGAGCTTAGCTAAATAGTTATCTAAAGCGTGATGAGGTATCCCTGCCATGGGCACCCTCTGCCCCTTGCCCATCTCCCGGGAGGTCAGGACAACGTCCATCTCTCGCGAAGCGACTTTGGCATCTTCATCGAAGGTCTCATAGAAGTCGCCTAAGCGGAAGAAAACTATAGCCTCGGGATATTTCTGCTTAACCCTGAGATACTGCTTTCTAAGAGGTGTTACAGCCATCTATGTTATTTTACTAGCTCTTCAGTAACATATAAAGTGGGAGCAAACACTGCGAAGGAGGCTTCAACAAAAGCAGCCAGAGGATTATAATGCTGAGGTATCAGGGGAGTTAAAACCGGCATCTTTTCTATTAACAATAGAAGGGAAATTGGTATATACTGAGGTTAGGTGAAATAATAAAGAATCATAAGAATCCGCGGAAGGAGGTGAATAATGGAACTACCTGCTTTTGAAATAGAGCAAAATAGGAAAAAGTTTTACGCCGCTTACATGTTGGCTGAGCAACTCTGTGATGAGAGAAGAGTAATGGCTGATGCGTGGTCGCCAGGCAATCGTGAAGGTTACCAAAGGAGACTGGATATGATCAGGGCTAGGTTATTTGCTAAATACATTGCAAATCCAGATAACATTTCTCCCCCGGCAGTCTTGTTAAGCGTCCGAGAATCTGTTGAATTCAGATCCAAAGATGGAAAGTATGGAATTTTAAGCATACCCGACAGCTCGATCTTATATGAAGTAGACGGTCAACACAGAATCGGAGGCCTAAGGGAGGCCATAAGGAGGGACGAAATTCACTCTGATTTTGCTTTACCAGTTATCATCATATGCCCCGTAAAGCTAGGAGAAAAGGAGGCAGCGAATCCGCGTTTTTGTGAAGCTAAACAGTTTGTTGTCATAAACCGTACACAAAAGACAGTTCGATCCGACCTCTCAGACAGATTTATTGCCAGACTCACACCTGAACAAAGGCAAGAACTTGAGGTATTAGGGGCAGTAGAGACGCTAGAGAGAACTCAAGCAGCTGTTCAAATTGCAGATAAGTTGAATCATAAAGCAGGGTCTCCATGGGAACATAGAATTAAGCTCCCTGGTAAAAGGGGAGGCGGCGTTAGTCAAAGAGCGTTCACAAACTCCTTGGAACCTGTCCTCAAAGATCCAATACTTAAAACTCTTGCGTACGATGAACTCGTTGATGCGTTAGGTCAATATTGGACTGCTTGGAGGAACCTTTGTCCGAGGGCTTTTGACGAGCCACAGCACCATGTTATCCAAAAAACTATAGGCTTATCAGTTTTACATGAACTCTTTATAGAAGCCGCAAAGTTGCTCAAAGGTCGTCGTAAGGATTGGACACAAGATAATTTTTATGAGGTTCTAGACAAAATGACAAGAGGAGTTGGCGATGAATTCTGGCATTCTCATGGAGAAGCAGCTAGGGGTGGGAATAATAAGTCGGTATTGAGGAATCTTTCAGGAAGGCTTCGAGCGAATTTTCTGGCATGTAATTGGAAGTTTTAGATACTTTGATTCTAATTCGGGCAATGAGATACTGCTTTCTAAGAGGCGTTACAGTCATCTATGTTATTTTACTATAAAGACCTCATTGAAACGAATTAACTTGCCTGCTATGATACTTTGCTGGATAATTTACTATGAGGGAACAAATTGGCAGCCACGTTGAGGAGGAGTTTCGGGGGTTGGTGGACGAGGTTTGGGTGGGGAGGGTAGCTCAAACTGTCCTTAAGGCTGAAGGGGTGGCTCTTCCTTACGAGGTGAGCCTAGTTTTTACCGATTCGGAGGCGGTGAGACAACTTAATCGAGACTATCGGGGGGTGGATGAGCCTACGGATGTGCTGGCTTTCTGCATGCTTCCGCAAAAGGGAGATGATTCTTTCACACTCCCTCCTGATGAGGTCACTAGGCTAGGAGAGGTAATCATCTCCTGTCCCCAAGCAGTGGAACAAGCCAAAGAGCAAGGGCATTCAACCGAAAGAGAGCTGGCATTGCTGATTATCCACGGGATGCTTCATCTTCTGAGCTACGACCATGAAGAACCCGAGGCAGAAGCCGAAATGAGGACAAGGGAAAAAGAGCTCTTGGAGGAATGCTCGCTGTGGTAGTATAATATATAGTATCCTGCATAAGTTCTTACAGGATTGCTGAGGCGTTTATTTTGTCACCTGGGCGCCAGGGAAGAGTTTGGATTCTTCCCCTTCACTTTGTTCAGGGTCAGAATGACAATAAGGAGCCACCTAATATAGGCACAAGCGGGATTTAACCCGGGGTCTTTGAAGAAGTGCAAAACAGCGCAGAGGAGGTAAAAGATGGCTAAATTCGTAATGCTGGCGACCCTCACAGATGAGGGAAGAAAGACTATCATGGAAAATCCTGGAAGGATCAAAGAGGTCAACAAAGAAGTGGAGGCAATGGGAACGAAGATTCTAGCTCAGTATGCTGTGCTAGGGCCGTATGACTTCGTGAACATTTTGGAAGCTCCCAGTAATGAAGCAATATCCAGGGTGGCGGTAAGTCTGGGGGCAAGAGGTACGCTTCAAACTATGACCATGGCTGCTATGGATGTTGACACTTTCATTGGCAGTCTCAAGAAGTAGAGGTAACCGTCGGTTACCCGCTTGTGCCATCAACTTTTAAGGATGATAATGTAAAGCTGCTCAGTCCTCTGGATTTAGGGTTTAGAGATAGTTGAGAACTATGGTTTGTGTGCTGCTGGGCAGAGACGATGAAGTAATCGAGAGCTTTGGCCTTGCTTCTAGCTCCCGGATTCTCATTTTATCCAGGAATTTGTCCACAAGACTGAGATCGCCAGTGAACGCCTCTGTCTTATAGTGCATGGGGATGACAATAGGAGGCTCTAATTGCCTTACTATTTCCACAGCCGTGTCAATGAGTATAGTAGATACCTCGCCGACGGGCAAGAATAGTATATCGACATCTCCTAATTCCTCTATCAAATGCGGACCCAGAAGATGCCCCAGGTCACCTAGATGACATAAAGTTATACCGTCCATCTCGATAACATAAATGGTATTTTTTCCTCTCAATTCCCCCTTCTTATCATCGTGGAAAGTGGCGACTCCTGTGATGAATGTTCCCCCTATTTCATACTCTCCCGGGCTTTTTATTCGTTTAGGCTCATTGGCGACGCCTTCGATGTAGCTATGACCAGGGTGGAAATGGCTCAATGTCGCTATGTCCGCCTCAGGTTCACCCAGGCGGTAGCCCAAGTCAGGATGATATGGGTCTGTTATGATGGTTTTTTCTTTCCCTCTAATCAGAAAGCAGGAATGTCCTAGCCAGGTAATCTCCATCAGCGTCTAAAGGATAACCCTTTTCTTTAGCCTTTGTCGATAGCAAGGCGACTCTATTAACCAGAAAATGCATCAGCTTTGTGGGTGCGATTATCTTTTTCCACAGGGCTTATCAGAAGCGTCATTCCCTCCATGCCCACAATGGCAATTTCCTCGCCGGCATCTATAGTTGAACTAGACGAAGCTTGCCACAGTTCACCGTTAACCCGAACATAACCTTTAGGGGAAATGGGAGTTGTTGTTCGACCTCGACTACCAATGTCCGGCAAAATCATCGGCTTCTTAACT
>JAUWYE010000080.1 GCA_030615965.1 Dehalococcoidia bacterium
ATAGCTAACCCCCGTTGGTTCAGAAACTCGGAGAAGAAAGTAGCTAAAGAGCAGCGCAGGCAAGCTAGGAAGCAGAAAGGATCAAATAACCATGATCACTACTATGTCCAAGTCTCTGAACGGCGTGTTTATACCGGGGTAAATCTTGCAGGGACGAAGACAGGCATAAAGGTCTAAGATCTTCCTCAAAGCGACATTGACGCTCCTGAAGCCAGTGCCTATGGGTGTGGTCACCGGTCCCTTGATGGCTACTTTATTTTTTCTTATGGACTGGAGAGCACTTTCAGGAAGAGGTGTACCGAACTTATCTTGAGCCTGACTGCCTATGATAACAGTGTCCCACTGGAACTTGACCCCTGTAGCTTCCAGCACCCGCCGTGTCGCTTCAGCCACTTCAGGGCCTATGCCATCGCCAGGAATAAAAGTTACTCTATGCATTTTGAGCTTTTTAAAACTACGTCTCCTTCCATCCCGATTTTGTTCTATTTATTAGCCCATGTAAGCCCGGAGAACGTTCTACTGTTTTCCATATCTGCGTCTCTTAGAGGCTCAATAAGCAATTAAGTGATGAATAGCCTTCCATAATTACACATCATCAGCGCAAGGCGCCTTTCTTCAGAGCTGATATTACTGCCTGAGTGCGGGTATTAACATTAAGCTTACGCACTATAGAGCTAATGTGATCTTTGATGGTTTGTTCGCTAACCCCTAGCACTTCAGCAATCTGCTTATTTAGATAACCCTGAGCCATATAATTGAGGACCTCTGATTCTCTAGAGGTGAGAGGTGAAATAAAAGTTGCTCTTTCTCTTTCCCTAGATAGTTCCTCAACTCGCTGTAGTATTTGTTCGGGAGTCCGCGGTCGAGAAATAGACTGAACCTGAGAGAGAATAGTATCCCATTGAACTCCTGCCACCAATAAGCTGGTGATATATTGGTTAAGGCTCACTCCCTCTTGCTTAGCAACGCGAGCCAGAGTCCGAGGGAGATTTTTAGGAATTCTTATCAAGATTTTCCCGCTATACTCTTCGACCCCTCTGGGCAAAGGAATGTCTTGACCGTTCTCATAAGCTACTTGAATCCAGCCGCGCCGAGCATCCTCGATAGCTTCAAAGACCGCTGATAAAGTTTCGACCTGGGTCATGCAACCAGGCAATTCCTCAATCTCAGCAACGAATCCACCATCAGGATCCGCATGAATAGTAACTGGATAATGTAGATCTAGATAAAAATCCAAGTCTTTACGGATTGTGTTGCTTCTCATACCATTCCTCTAATCCTAAACGTTCCACAATCTTTCTCACATAAACTCGCTTCACACGCCGTCCCTTAACTGTGGGCACGGTAATGGGATACTCACCTAGCTTGACAAAGACCTCATGCCCGCTTTTAGACGGTCGCTTCTCATACCCGAATGCCTCCAACACCTTAACCACATCCTGAAATGAAACATCTGATGGCGCTCTAAAGAACAGCGCTACCAGTTTTTCAAGTCGACTCATCCATTAGCCCTATGATATCATATATAGTATCATTCCAGCACGGTTAAGTCAATAACCATACCAATCCCAAGGATAAAGGTTACTTTGTGCTGCATCTCAATAAAACTTAAATGCCAATTTCTAAACTCTGAATAAATCTAAAATCCTTATGCTGGTAATGTTTTCATAGCTTAAAGTCTTTATGCTTCTGTATGTAGGGGATAAGCCCACCCTCCTCAAGGATGGCGGACATTATCGGCGGCATCTTGTTACAGTTCAGTGCAAAACCAGAGGTCAGATCAACAATCTTACCACCTGTGACATTTATCTCCAGTTCATCGCCATCGCCAATTTCATCAGTGTCACAAAGCAGGACAGGCAGACCCTGGTTTATGGCGTTGCGGAAAAAGATGCGGGCTGCCGATTTGGCTAAAATAGCGCCTATCCCCGACATTTTGATTACTACCGGAGCATGTTCCCGACTGGAACCCAGACCGAGATTTTTGCCTGCCACTAAGACTGCTTTGCCTTCACCTGTCGCCAACAGAACCCTGGCCCTTGAGGCAAATTCAGGCGCAGTATCCTCCAGGACATGTTTGGCGAGTTCAGGCAAATTGCTCCTTAAATGAGCAAATCTGCCGGGAATGATATCGTCTGTGGAGATATTATCCCCTAGTTTAATGACTTTACCTTTAAGCACCAAATCGGGCATCACGTAACTTCCCTGGGGTCAGTGATCTCGCCCCTTATGGCTGAGGCGGCGGCTGTTGCCGGACTAGCCAAGTATATCATAGCATCTGGGTTGCCCATCCTTCCCTTAAAATTACGATTGGCGGTGGAAATGCAAACCTCGCTATCTCCCAATACCCCCTGGTGAAGACCGAGGCAAGCAGCGCAACCCGGCGGTAAAATAGTGGCTCCAGCTTTGACTAAGCTCTGGATATAGCCTTCCTTCATAGCTCGAATGAGCACCTGCCTCGAAGCCGGCGCTATGAGCAATCTGGTAGCGGGATGCCTCTTCTTGCCTTTAAGAATCTCTGCAACCACAGCTAAATCCTCTAGACGTCCATTGGTACAAGTGCCAATAAATGCCTGCTGGATTTTGACCCCTTTTACTCGAGTCACTGGACGGACGTTATCCACAGCGTGGGGAAGCGAGAGCATTGGCTCAAGCTGGTCGAGATTCACAGGTATGACTTGCTCGTAATTTGCCTCAGCATCGGGATATAGCGGCTTGTAATTGTCGCCCCGTCCATATTCCATGAGGAAGTCCTGGGTGATTTTATCGCCGGGAAACAGGCCAACCTTGGCCCCGGCTTCCACAGCCATATTGGCGATAGTGAGACGCTGCGACATAGTCATCTGAGCCAAGGCCTCGCCACCAAATTCCAAAGCCTTGTAATTAGCACCATCAGCGCCAATCTGGCCAATGAGATACAGAATTAAGTCCTTGGCATAAACTCCCCGAGGGAAGACGCCATTGAGCTCAATGAGAAAACTTTCCGGCACCCGAAACCAGGTTTTACCTAAGGCTAAGGCTACGGCAACATCGCTGGAACCCATGCCAGTGGCAAAAGCTCCTAAAGCACCAGCAGTAACAGTATGAGAGTCTGAGCCGAGGATAACGTCTCCCGGGCTAGCAAATTGCTCCGCTACCAACTGGTGGCATATACCTTCGCCTACCTCGTAGATGCGACAGCCTGTTTCCTCCGCGAAGCGGCGCAGAAGGATATGGTCATTAGAAAGCTGCTGAGCGGGACTGGGAGCAGCATGGTCCAGGAATATTATTGTTTGTTGCGGCTTAGCCAAAGCTTCAAAACCGCTTTCCTTAAACTGTCTTATGGTGAGGGGTCCAGTAGTATCCTGGACGAAAGCCAAATCCACATCAGCAATCACGACGTCCCCAGCTTTAGCCTCGCTATGCGATTTAAGGCTTAGAATCTTCTCAGCTAATGTCTTACCCATTTTAAGATTACGCGATTATTGCTATTATGTTTTTACTGCTTATTGCCTTACTATTTTAATCGCCTCCTCTGCTATAATCAATAACATGCCTGATTACAAACCAAGCAAGCTAGGCTCCACCCGATGCGGCAGGAGCGTCTTTTACTGGGGCAAGCGAACTTATGTCATGGGCGTGATAAATGTTTCCCCGGATTCTTTCTCCGGCGATGGACTGGCAAATATTGAAGGAGCTGTATCCAGGGCAAAACAACTGGCCTTTGAAGGAGCAGATATAATTGACATCGGCGGTGAATCCACTCGCCCTGGCTCAACTCCGATTTCAACCGCCGAAGAATTACGGCGGGTAATTCCCGTTGTGGAAAAGCTAGCCCAGGAGATATCGGTGCCGCTAAGTGTAGATACCTACAAGCTGGAAGTAGCCCGCCAAGCTTTAAATGCCAGAGCTAACATGATAAACGACATCTGGGGACTGAAGAAGGAACCCAGGCTAGCCGAGTTAGCAGCCCAAAAAGGTGTGCCGATTGCTTTGATGAGCAATCAGCGTGACTCTCCGTGCCACGACATCATGTCTGCGGTTATTTTCGATTTGAAAAGAGCCATTGAGCAAGCGTTAAGCTCAGGAGTGCCCTGGGAGAATATCATCGTCGACCCAGGCATAGGTTTTGGTAAGACACAGGAGCAAAATCTGGAGGTTTTGCGACGCCTGGAGGAACTTCAGGTGCTGAACAGGCCTATCCTTCTGGGTAGCTCACGCAAGTCTTTTATAGGCTGGGTGCTCGATTTAACTCCTGAACAAAGGTTGAGTGAAGTATCATTCGTTCCACCCGGCGACCAGCGGCTAGAAGGAACGGCAGCTACCATAGCTATCGGCATTGTCAAAGGCGCTGATATTGTTCGGGTGCACGATGTCAAGGAGATGGCACGCGTGTGCAAGATGAGCGATGCTATTGTGAGAGGCGTGTAAGCGAATTGGCCATTGTCTATCTTTGTCTAGGCTCAAACCTGGGAGAACGGGAAGAAAACCTCTGCCAGGCTCTGACATTGCTTTCTCTAAAAGTAAATCTTGACGAGGTCTCATCCATTTATGAAACCGAGCCAGTCCCGATTCAAAATCGGGACAAGGAGCAGCCATTATTCCTTAACCTGGCCTGCCAAATTACCACCAATTTGCCTCCTGTGGAGCTTCTCCATCTCGCTAAAGAAATTGAAACCAGCATGGGCAGAGTCCCCAGCGGGCAAATAAATTCACCTCGCCCTATAGATATAGATATCCTTTTCTATGACAACAAGCTTATGGAAACCCAGAACTTAACTATCCCGCACCCCCGCTTAAAAGACCGGGCTTTCGTTCTTATACCATTAGCTGAAATCGCCCCGGACTTGGTTCATCCCAAGCTGGGCAAGAGCATTGCCCAATTAGCTAACAATGTCGAAGGACAAAAGGGGGTGCGGAAGTATAAAGGAGGATTCGATGTATCAGCTATTTGTGGAAGAGCACTTTGATGCCGCCCATTACCTCCCAAACTATCATGGTAAGTGTGAAAGGCTCCATGGCCACCGCTTCAAGGTAGTAGCCCGTTTAGAAGCAGCCAGGCTCGATGAGACTGGCTTGGCTTACGATTTCGCCCAGCTAAAGCAGCACCTGAGGGAAGTCCTGGCTCGATTCGACCATACTTGCCTGAATGATGTGTCCCCCCTTGATAAGATTGGACCCTCCAGCGAGAATATTGCTGCCACTATATATGATGCGCTCCAGGCCCGCTTTTCCAGCTCTCCGGTAAAGCTGGTGAATGTAGAAGTTTGGGAATCGCCCACAACAGGCGTGGCGTATAGTCCCTAACGAACCACGATTCGCATCTGGACGGATTTAACCAGGGCTCCCGGGGAAACCGCAGGATTTTCGCGGAATGGTTTTGAGTTAAGTTTGCTGCTCCGGCGGTAACAAATTGGGAATCGTATCTACAACGGGATAGGAATAGTTGCAATTAGAGCAATAAAGGGAACCCGCGACTATTTCTTCCCCCTCTTCTTTATCCACTTTAAGCTCCAAATCCCCTTTACATACGGGACAGGCTAAGATTTGCATTAATTCCTTTTTCATTTCAGATTCCAAATTATATCATAATTATATCATATGAGCAGCGAAACTAAATAAGAAAGTGCTATAATATTCGGCAGGAGAACGAAATGACAATCCAGATTAAAAAGACTTACAGGGGCTTAAATTCTGGGATGCTCTGCGATGAGGTACAAGGCTTGTTGCAGAAACAAGGGGTTATAGCTGTTGAGACTGAGTCGCAAACATATGGTCTTCCCAGCGGCGACACTCAATCGCGTACCACGTTGACATTAAAAACACAGGCCGAGCAAGAGAAAAACCAGAGGGAATGCGGCAGCGTCCATATCCTAGGCTCACCACAGGGCGAAACAAAAATGCTCCTTGACGTAGATGAAACCCTCTTCCCCCAAGAAAAACTCTCCGCCTTTCAAAATGACCTCGATTTTATCCTCGGCTCATACGAAATTAAGTGGTAAACGAGCAGCTTTCAGACCAGAACCAGCTTGCCGAGGAAACCAAACAAGAACGAAGAGAAAGGCGGCGAGCAAGGGAAAAGGCCAGGATTCCCCAGCATGGCAAGAGCCTGGCAAGAGTATATAAGGACGCTGTATCTAAGAGAGCCAAGACCACGAAAGCCCACAAGCAGTCAAGCTAAAGCCTGGTGGCGTTTATTTTGTCACCCAGCGCGAAAGCGAAGGGTCTAGATTCTTCGCTTTGCTCAGAATAACAGGAGGAGTTGATGAATGACTTCAGCCTGGTGGTTGTTATGATAAAGAAATTCCTTCTCAGCGGTCCAATCATAGTCCTGATTTGCCTGGCAATTGGCTTCGCCATAGTTTACGGCGGCGGGTGGTTGCTCCAGCAATTGGGGTGCTCAGGGCCTTGACTCCTGGTTCTGCCTGAGTTTGAAATGGCCAAAACGCCATTCATTTTAGCTAATACCCCACAAAATCGAAGATTTTGTGGGGGCCCCGGAAATGCCAATGGATAAATCTGGGGCCCTGAAAAACAAAGTTTTTGAGGTAACTAGTTGGTTCGGCGTCTTGAGCAGATTGCGGAACATTGTTCACATTCACCACCGCACGGCTCAACATGAATGGTTACACTGGCCTCGTGGAGCACGATTTGTATTTCGACCTCAATCTGGTCGCATATTTGATGAGCCTGCTCCAAACTAATGTCCCTGGTCATTACCAAATGAAGGTCTATATAGCTCTGGCTTCCAGCCCGACGTGTCCGTAGTGCGTGGAAGCCGGACACCTCGCGGCTGTGTTTCCTTAAACAGCCTTCGATAACTGCCTGTTGTGAAGAAGGTAGCTTTTCATCAAGCAGTCCGGATATCGGCTTACGGATAGTGTCAAGAGCTACTTTCAGGATGTAAATAGCAACTCCGATAGCAATCACAGAGTCAATAATATTGAGCCCGGTGAATCGCACTATTGCCAGTCCCACCAACACGGCTGAGGCGGAGTAGACATCAGTGGCAATATTGCGGGCATTAGC
>JAUWYE010000079.1 GCA_030615965.1 Dehalococcoidia bacterium
GCTCTAGCTTAGCCAATCTACGAAGCGGCATATCAAGGATAGCTTGCGCTTGAATCTGTGACAGAGTAAAAGCTGCCATTAGATTGGCACGAGCGGACTCTACGGTTTGAGACTGTCGAATAATCTTGATCACCTGCTCCAGATTGTTTAGGGCAATTCTGAATCCCTCGAGGATATGAGCCCTATCCTTTGCCTTATCAAGTTCAAACTGAGACCTCCTGGTAATGACCTGAAAACGAAAGTCAATGTAAGAAGTTAGCGCCTCTTTAAGATTAATTACTTTAGGTTGTCCATTAACCAAAGCAACCATATTGATAAAAAAGGCAGATTGCATCGCGGTATACTTGTAGAAGTTATTAAGTACTTGTCGAGGTTGTGCCTCCTTTCTGAGTTCGATAACAATGCGCATGCCTTCCCTATCCGATTCATCACGCACCTCGGCTATCCCCGAAATTCTCTTCACTTTAACCAACTCAGCTATCCTCTCTACCAAAGCTGCTTTGTTTACCTGATAGGGAAGTTCAGTAACAACTATTTGTCTCTTGCCCCCCTTGCTAGTCAGTTCGTTGGCTTTAGCCCGAAGTATAATTTTCCCTTGCCCCGTAGTATAAGCATTGTCTATGCCCCCTTTCCCCCAAATTATCCCGGCAGTGGGAAAATCGGGGCCTTTGACCAGATCCATCAGCTCCTCTACAGTAGCTTGGGGATTATCAATTAGATAGACAATGGCATCACATATCTCGCCTAAGTTATGTGGGGGGATATTAGTCGTCATTCCCACAGCTATGCCTGAGGAACCACCAACTAACAAGTTAGGCAACCTGGCGGGCAAGACAGAGGGTTCCTGGAGAGAGCCATCGAAGTTGGGAACAAAGTCGACGGTATTTTTTTCGATGTCAACTAACATTTCCTCGGCAATTTCGGAAAGGCGAGCTTCGGTGTACCTCATTGCCGCTGGTGGATCATTGTCAATGCTGCCAAAATTACCCTGCCCATCAACTAAGGGATATCTCAGAGAAAAATCCTGAGCCATGCGTACCATAGCTTCATATACCGGGGCATCTCCATGGGGGTGATACTTCCCCAAGACTTCACCAACAATGCGGGCACTCTTTTTGTATGGACTGTTGTGTCGTAACCCCAAGCCATCTATAGCGTACAAAACACGTCGCTGCACTGGCTTCAAGCCATCACGCACATCAGGCAGGGCTCGGGAGACGATGACACTCATAGCATAGTCCAGATAGGAGCTTTTCATCTCCTCTTCGATATCGACAGGCTTTACTATTGAGGCTTCCATCAAATCTCAATTCCTCTCTCACCATCTTCACCAACGACGGTGAAACCTTCAGGCAAAGATTCCTCTTCGGGGCCAGGATATTCTTCTTCCTCAAAATATTCAAGCTCAGGCGAGGCCTCACTTTCGTCAGTAATGATTCCTCGCCTGAGAAGGCTTTCTTTAATACGCGTGCGCAGGTGCTCTGTAGCTTTAACAAGAAAGGAGGGACGTCCCACTTGGCTGGGATGTTGATACACCTCTTTAATAATCACCTGCACTTTATCTTCTTCTACATTGAGAATTGCCGAATCGTATTTATTTCCACCTCGCATTAGGTTGATGAGACGCAATCCCTGTCTCAACTCCACCTCGCCCAAATATTCTCCACCCTCACTCGCCACAATCAGGTGCTGCCCTCTTGCTTCCAAGTGCACTTGGTCACCAAATCCCATCTTAGCTAAGACGTCGCCTGAAGCCACATTATGAAGATTAACCACCCCAGCCTTCCCCATCTCAGTTATGAAAAGGTCAAGAGCAGCTCTTCGAGCTTGAGCTCTCCAGGTTGAAGCTTCCTGAGGGTTGCTACTTAAAGTCGCCATAGACTCTGACAAGCTAGTTAAACGGCCAAGATTTTTCTTAGCAATAGCATTCTCAGGGGCAAGCTTCAGAGCCTTAAAATAGGCTTTCTTAGCTCGGTCAAAATCCCCTAACTCTGTCAAAGCTCGGCCAAGGCGATTATAAGCCTCGACATCAGTGGGAAATCTCTTAATTATGTCCCTGTTTACCGCTTCAGCCTCCTCCCATTTGCCCTGAAGGGCTAAATCTATGGCTTCCTTGCTCAGTTGCCGTCTTAATTGAGCTTTTTCTTCCTCTTCCTGGTAAAATGCTATACCCATTGCCTGATTAACTATTCTATAAAACTTATGATGTCAAGCCAAGATTGTCAAGTTTCTTTCTCTAGCTCAAAAGCTTGATGCAATGCTTGAACAGCATTCTTAACCCTATCCTCAGAGATAATACAGGTTATCCTTATCTCGGAAGTGGTAATTAACTGGATGTTAATGCCCTGTTCATAAAGAACGCGAAACATTCTGGCGGCATAGCCCGGTGTATTTTGCATGCCAGTACCTACGATGCTAACTTTGGCCAATGTAGAATCGGTGACACATTGCTTACCCCCCACAGATTTAACCACTGGCTCCACGATGGACATCGCCTTAATCAAATCATTTCGAGCCACCGTAAACGTGAGATCGGTAATATTATTGATGCTGGCATTTTGAACAATGGTATCTACACTTATATTTGCTCTAGCCAGGGGCTCAAAGATTGCCGCAGCAATGCCAGGATGGTCGGGGACACCGACGACGGTGACTTTAGACACATTGGTATCATAGACAATACCCCTTGCCTTGTTTTTTACTTCCATAGAGGCCTCCTTACAAATAATGGTTCCCGGGCTATCGCTAAAGCTAGAAGCCACCAAGATAGGCACATTATACAACTCTCCCAATTCCACTGCTCTATTATGCATTACCCTGGCTCCATAGCTAGCCAGCTCCAACATCTCTTCATAGCCAATTTCCTTTAATTTCCTAGCTCCGGGAATAAGGTGTGGGTCAGCAGTATAGACACCTTCGACATCAGTATATATCTGGCATATCTCGGCGCTCAAGCTGGCAGCGAGAGCAACTGCCGTCGTATCGGAACCACCACGACCCAAAGTGGTAATATCCATTTCTTGAGTCACACCCTGGAATCCGGCCACAATGACAATATTTCCCTTTTCTAGCTCACTGACCACTCGTTTCGTGTCGACGCGGAGAATCCGAGCTCGACTGTAACTAGAATCAGTCTGGATGCCTGCCTGAGCGCCGGTAAGACTGACTGCCTTGCACCCCAAACTCTCCAAAGCCAGGGCTAAAAGGGTACTGGAAACTATCTCCCCAGTGGACAAAATAACATCAAGCTCCCGATCACCAGGCTGTTCATTAACCTGGTAAGCCAATTTAATCAAGTTATCGGTGGTGTCTCCCATGGCCGAAACAACAACCACCACTTGATTTCCTTCGTCTTTTGCTTTAGCGACACGGCGAGCTACATTTCTAATCCTTTTAGCATCAGCCACCGAGCTGCCACCATATTTTTGAACTATCAGTGCCATTTCTTTGCCTTCATTTACTCTATCAGCCTGCCCATAATATTATATCCTTCCCTGGTAAAAACGCCTGTGCCTTTAGCCTCTGCTTCGGTAAATCTCTTCGCCCCACCCCGACTTGTCGGGGTGAATCCTGGCCCCCAGAGTATAAATGGGACGGGGTCAGCAACATGGGTTTGAATCTTGATCGGCGTGGAGTGGTCAGGCAGAATTAGCATCCGAAGGGCATCCCTGTCCCAAGAACGAAGCCGACTCACAACCTCTTTATCCACCCTCTCAATGGCCTCTATTTTGTCCTTAATGGAGCCGGCATGAGCAGCTTCGTCCGGTGCTTCCACATGGATAACCACCAGATCATGTTCTCTAAGCGCTTCTAACGCCCCTGCTGCCTGGGCAGCGTAATCGTTGTCCAGGTCGCCGGTCACACCAGGAATATCCAGCACCTGAATAGCTATCATTCGGGCTAAGCCCCGCATAATATCCACTCCGGACGTCATGGCAGCCTCAAGTCCGTAGACCTCTTTGAAGGCTGGCATATCAGGTATTTTACCACTACCCCAGAAAAGCCAGACCATGGTAGCTGGAATATCGCCGCGTGTTCTTCGCTCTATATTCACAGGGTGGTCACGAAGCACAAGCTCAGAGCGCGCCATAAGCTCTCTTAACAGGTCGCTCCCGGGCCCTTTGGGAAGAAAGTCATCGATAGCTTTGTCGGGAATATCATGCGGTGGAGTACAGCTAGCCAGGAGGGCATCTTCCCTCCCTTTTATCTTGCATATATGTCTATAGCTCACACCAGGATAAAAATGCACTTCATCGCTGCCAAGCTTTTCATTCAAACTGGCAATAAGAGCTCGGCCTTCGCCGGTACTGATATGCCCGCAACTATAGCTCCACATCCTCCCGTCGCGAACAGCCACCAAATTGCAGCGAAAAACGGCCTCTCCTTCATTAATAGGAACGCCCATGCCACGAGCCTCAATGGGGCTCCGTCCCCGATAATGCAATTGGGGGTCATAACCCAGCACAGACATGCAGGCGCAGGCGCTGCTAGGTTCCATCCCCGGTGGCACGGTGCGAAGCAGCCCGACAGCACCCGCCTTTGCTATAGCATCCATGTTCGGAGTATGCGCCAGCTCCAGGCAAGTCCTCCCACCATGAGCAGCCAATGGCCAACCTGATGCCCCATCAATTATTAAAACGCAATACTTCATCCTTGCCCCAATAATTAAAGCATCATATAATAGCATAGACAAACGGGGCGTAGCGCAGTGGGTAGCGCGCAGCGTTCGGGACGCTGAGGTCGGAGGTTCAAATCCTCTCGCCCCGATTAGCTCAGTAAAAGAATAGGGTGACACTTAATTTAGAAGGGAATAAGGATATAGTGTTATAATGTCCGATTATCCTTAAATTAAAAACAGAGTAGAGGGAAACCATGATAAAAGCTGGAATCGTAGGAGCGACTGGCATAGTTGGTCAGCAATTTCTCGTTGCCCTGAAGGGTCACCCCTGGATTCAAATTGCTGCCCTTGCTGCCTCCGAGAGGTCAGCAGGGCGCAGCTATAAGGAAGCCATAACCGATGCCCAGTCTGGAGCCTTGCGCTGGTTCTGCCAGGAGCCTCCCGTAGAGGAGGTTATGCCCATGCCTGTCCAGAATGCCATCGAAATGGATATCTCCGCCCTAGATATCGTCTTTTCCGCCATAGAGTCGGACCATGCGAAGATTCTGGAACCGAAATTTGCCAGCGACAAAGCGGTTATAAGCACGGCCTCGGCCTTCCGCTACGATGACGATGTGCCCATTCTAATCCCAGGCATCAACTCCAAGCACGCCAGACTAATTGATGTGCAAAGAAAAGCTCGGGGATGGAAAGGCTTCATCACACCCATTCCCAACTGCACCACTACCGGCCTGGCGATAACGCTAAAACCAATTTACGAATCGTTCGGCGTGAACGCCGTTATAATGACCTCCATGCAAGCCCTGTCAGGAGCAGGCCGGAGCCCGGGAGTAATAGGCCTCGACATCCTGGACAACGTTATTCCCTTTATTGCCGGGGAAGAAGAAAAGGTGCAGCGTGAAACACAGAAAATCCTGGGCAGTTTCGCAGGTAATTCAGTCAATCCTGCTAAGTTCAATGTAAGCTGCACCTGCACCCGTGTTAATGTCCGGGAAGGACATACTGAGTCGGTCTTCGTCTCCACCCAGAAAGCCTGTGAGGCGGACGACGTCGCCAGGGCTATGAGGGAATATGTTGGTTCACCTAGTGACACTGACCTGCCTTCAGCTCCCAGGCACTTGATAATAGTCCACGAAGACCCGTTTAGACCTCAACCACGGCTTGACCGTGACGCTGAGGACGGTATGGCCACGGTAGTGGGCAGACTCAGGAAGGACAATGTCCTGAAAAACGGCATCAAATATGTTCTGGTATCCCACAACACCAAGATGGGAGCAGCCAAAGGCGCAGTTCTTGTCGCCGAACTCCTTATCAGAGATGGGTATATAGGCTAAAATGGGGTCAACTCTATTTTTCCCGCTCATCCCCAGTGCTTTCCAACCCTGAGGGAAAATAGAGTCGACCCGTAGTACTCTCATTTCGACTTGCGCCCTGAGGCCATCATGAGGACTTTAGACCTGCGCCGCCCCATTTACCGCCAAACTGCTACCTATGGCCACTTTGGTAGGGAAGACCTTGACCTTCTCTGGGAGAAAACGGATAAGGCCGAAATTCTAAAAAAAGAAGCAGGCTTGTAAAAGTGCAAAACCCAAAACCAAGTCAAGAGTCCTTTTAGCACCATGTCCCGGCTTAACACTTCGTCAGATTGCTACCTCTTGTTATTTGAGGTATATACGGAGTAAAATTCTATAAATACGTGGTTAATTAACTTGAGAAACGACATGGGCTCTATCTCTGTATGGTTTGGCGTCAATCGATAACCAAAAAGGTGCACAATGGACGAACAATCTGAACAACTGAGGTTTGCAGTACTGATTGATGGTGACAATGCTCAGGCATCTCTTCTTCCTCAAATCTTGGCAGAGGTTAGTAAAGTCGGGCTGATAACGGTCAAGCGGATATACGGAGACTGGACCACTACAAACATGAATAGCTGGAAGGCTTCGCTTCATAAACATGCAATTCAGCCCATGCAGCAGTTTAGGTATACGGTTGGCAAGAATTCCACAGATAGTGCGATGATAATTGACGCGATGGATCTGCTCCACAGTAACGATGTAGGCGGCTTCTGTATTGTTGCCAGCGACAGCGACTACACACGACTGGCAACAAGAATAAGAGAGGAAGGCCTTTTTGTTATTGGAGTGGGAGAGAAAAAGACTCCAGAAGCTTTCATCAACGCCTGCAACCAGTTTGTCTACTGTGAAAATCTAATTGGAACCGAGGAAATAAGAAGGAAAGAAGCAAAGGAAGAGAAATCTGATGTATCTGACCCTTTAAACCTTCTTCTCAAAGGGTTCAATCTAGCTGCGAAAGAAGAGGAATGGATTCATTTGGCGGCATTGGGCTCCGTTCTTCGCCAATTGGATCCAGCATTTGATCCACGTACTTACGGTCATCAGCAATTACAGTCTCTCATTAAAAAATATCCAGAAACATT
>JAUWYE010000028.1 GCA_030615965.1 Dehalococcoidia bacterium
CAATAAGCTCTTCGATAATCTGAACAACGGGGTATGCCTTGGATAATTGAGAAATTACGTGAATAACTATGTCAACGGGTGGGGGGAATTTCTTGTATTTCCTGAAATGGTTGTCTTCGATTCTTTCTAGGCTTCTGCCCAACTCTATCCTCTGGCATAGTAACTTCTCTTCACGGACATTGAGAAGTGGCACTCTGCCGATTTCCTGAAGATACATACGAGCTGAGTCGTCAATTACCTCATATTCCCCTAGTGGTGGCGGAGGCTTGATCTCTTCAGTTTCCTCAGCGGGGAATTCCTCGCTTTCTTCTTTTTCTTCAGCTTCCTCGGCTAAGGTGCTGATATCCTCAACTCCGGCTTCATCGCTGGGTAAGCTTTCAGCCAATATATCATCACTATCCAGGTTGATGCTTCTTCCTTTAGCCATTGTTATTTCTCCTTCTTGAGGAAGACCTGCTGAAGTTGTTGCCCGGAATTTGTGGTTATGTTAATTTGCTGGGGGAAATTCAGCCCTTGGCTTGCTTGCCTTGCCAGACTGCCTCCCAGTCGCTCTTATTGTAGCACAACGTCCGTAGTTTGACAAAGAGCCGATTGCGCACTCCTTCAGTAGACCAGCTCTGCCCGTGTCTCTTGAATCTCTCACCCGTTCTGGCCGGAGCGGTTCTTCCATGAGGATCAACACATCCAGTGGGTCTCCATCGGCGCTTTTCGTGTTGGGGATAAAGCCATAGTCAGTCGGATAGTGAACGGAGGAAAAGAGCACTCGATCAAGGCGAATCGCCCCGGTAGCATGGTCGATTTCGTATTTATTGCGACTCCCTCTAGGAATATCTACAATGGCCTCGACTATGGAGAAATCCTGTTTCATCGTTCACCTTCCAATGCACTGAGGTCTTTATGACTATCACGATTATAGCACAGCACACATTAATCGTATCAATGATTCTTGTAGGAGAGAACTGCAACTTGAGAGCTCAGGCCACAGGTGTCGTAGAGATGCGGGGTTTAGTGCGCGTCCTGTTGACTCAGACCGGGTCGTCTGAAGTTGCAGTAGCCTCATATGTCACCTATAACCAGCCGGCAAACCGAAAAAGTGCATACTGAAATTATGCCCATGTTGGTGAAGCTGACTACATACAAGCAGAGAAAGCCCACCATAAGGTAATTACTACGGCTGGCTGTCAGTCTCTATCTTCGTTTCGTTCCCCACATCACAATGGCTACACCTTGAAACAGGCGTCTCGTTTCTACCAGCGGAATTCCGTTTCCACGCCATATTGCGGCGATGCGATCAACAGGATACCGCTGACAAAAGTCTGAGATACTCGGACCTAAGAAACAGCCAACACGATGCCAACCTCGTGAAATGGGGATGGTCATTACTGGCATGACGACCTTGTTGTAGATTAGCCATAAAGCTTTTATCCAAGAGTTTTCCGGAATGCCGAACTCAAGCGAGAGCAATTCTCCGCCTGGTTTCAGTACCCGAGACAGCTCCCGTATTGTTACATCAGGCTCTTGGACATAACGCAACAGGTAGGTGAAGACAACTGTATCGAAGGTCTCATCAGGAAAGGGTAAATGCTCAGCGCGGCCCTGGATAAGTTGGATTCTGCCGTCTAGGCTTCTCTCCCCGACAGCACCGAGGCCAGCTTCCAGCATTGAGTGGCTAACATCGAGCCCCACGATTTGGCCATTATGGTGGCGGGCAATCTCCAGGGCGACACCGGCTGTACCGGTACATACGTCAAGCACAAGGTTTCGAGGCCGAAGAGCCATTTGCGAGACTAAGAACCTACGCCAAGGAAGGTACTGAAAGAAAGTCAGCACTTGCGCCCAAGTGTCGTAGGAGTGGGCAACCCCATCGAACAGGTCTTGGGCAAAGATTGAAGTGCTATCCCCTGATGGATAGCCTGATGCTGTCCCAGTTGTGCTAACTCGGCCCGTAGCGTGGGATTCAGCCAGCGGACCCCATTGGTCCTCTCCCTTCCTTGTCTTTATTCTTTATCCTCCATCGAGCCGTGTTTTTTGCAGACTACTTCATGAATTTGACGGGACCAAGATACTACGGGGCTTGGTTCAGTCTTGATTATACATAAACTAGTAATTTAAGTAAACAAATCCCGCGATTTTGGTTCGACCATACACTGGAGCTGAACAATAGCATAAAGTTCTGTCTGTCGTCCAGTACCGCCCACTGTACCCGACTTGAACTCTATTACATACCCAATTCTTGAGTAGTTCTAAACTACACAGTTCGTCATATTGTTCACCAGGAGATTCAAAGACCGGGATAAGCGGGCTACGTATCTTTTCCCCTGTGGTGTAGCTGTGCTTGTAGTTCACGGTACTTGTCGAGATATTCGTGGATCGCTATCACCACGGCGGCATGACTCCAGGTCAGCGGTGATGCACCGAGCGGAGCACGGTTGTAGGGATGAACCTGTTCGGCAATAACACCACTTGGGAGAGCACAGTGTTTAGCCCAAGTGAAGATTTGGAGGGCTGGCTTTAAATCGTCTATCGATTGAGCCCTGGCAATATGGTATTGTGCCACCCACATAGTGCAGATAACCCAGGGGTTACCGGGGACATTAGCGATGTCCTGACTGATTTGCTGATAGCGGTCGTTCTCATAGCGGGCGACACCTCCCACCTCGGTCTTGCACCAAAGCCTGTCTATAATTGCCGCCATCGTGCTCTCAATCAGGGGGTCAGTAGCCTGGAGCATGCCGAACAGAAAAGAACCGCAAATACTGCTATCGATAGTGTAGTCCGGCCCCACCACACCATCAGCGTCAACCGTGATTGAGCGCAGGAAGCGTCCCAACTTCTTATCAAAAAGATACTCAATAGCGGCCTCTTTTATCTCAGCAGCAGCCTGGCGATACTGTTTCGTGAGTGCTATCTCACCAAACATTTCCGTGAAGTTGGCCGCAGCTTGTAAGCCTGCCCAGACTGCAGCAACCGTAAAAGAGTGGATACCACGGCGTTCCTCCCAAAGGTCATATGAAGGTGCCGGAAGGTTTGTATAAGGCTCTCTATAGCTAGCCATAAAGTCGGCAGCGTTCTTAATCAGCTTTCGATAAAGGGAACGGATGTGCTCTACATTGTGGAACTTATGGTAGTGGTGCCAGAGGCTGTATATTACTAAAGCAGTCTCATCCTCTTCAATTGGCAGTTGCAGCTTGCCCTCCTCGTCTGCCCAGGGCATCCAGTTGCCTGCCAGACACCCATCAGAGGTATACTTGTGAAGCAGGTAGCCATCACTCGTAATGGTATCGGCGCAAAAATTGAAGAACTCGTGACTGACTTCATCATAGTTGGCCATGTCCAAGGCCTTAGCTGCGAAGGCACCGTCGCGACCCCACACATAAGAATAAGTATCCCGCAAGACCTTGGTGATGTCGGAGTCAGTGCTGGCGATAATAGCACCGCGGTTATCGGTCTGCACGCGTATAGTGAGCAAGCTGCGTCGGTAGAGCTCCGGTATAGAGGCTGGCAGGTCAGCAAAGTCCAGCGATTCCTTATTCACCCATGCTCGCCAGTAATCACGGGTGCGTATGATGAATGACTCAGGTCCGCGTTCGTGGACCAGGGCATCGAGTTCCGCGACTCCATGGAAGTGAGGACTTGCCGCCAGCCAGTGATAAATCGTTGAATTTCCCCTAGCGGGCACAGCCTTCTCATAGAGCCCGATGACGCCCTCAGCAAAGCCACATGTAAGAGGCACCTTCCTCAATTCGCCATCTTCGGCATCATGCCATGCACCTTGCTCATCTTCCGATTTTTTTCTCCCAGTTGTCCAATCGTCGAGGCCAATCCTTCCATTTACCTGGCCACTTGCCAAGAAATAACGCCGCTCTTTGTACATCACCAACACTCTCAGTCCTGGGTGATAGTAGATAGTATCACCGATTTCATTGCCTAGAATCCGTAGCTCATAATGGAAGAATAGGCGTACATCGCGGGGGTGACCTCGGTGATTGGCGATATCAACCCGCCTGAAAAAGATGTCCCTGTGAAAGTCCACGACATCAGAAAAGGTGAGGGTAAGCCCTATTGCAGGATTAGTGACAGTAACATGGGTGACCAGACTCTCGCTTTCATAGGTCATTTCCTTCAGCCACTCAGGGCTGTCAATCCACGCGAAGCTGCCGTCAACCCAGATGCCAGTACGTGATACACAACCTTCGCTATGGTTCTCCTTGCCGATATAGGGATAGTAGATATCACGAAGGTTGTAATCAGTATCGAAATTGATGAGCAAGTTGCCATTGCCCACAGGTAAGTCTCTGGGCATGTTAGTTGTTAGATTACTCTCCTCTCTCGGTTTAATACACTATTATAGACCTCTAGGGTTTTCTGGGCTACCCGGTCCCATGAAATTTTCTCTGCGGTTTCCCTGGCACGCTCACCCATGGTCTCTCTAAGTTCAGCATTTGAAAGCAGCAACTCAATTTTTGTTGCCAGGTCACTGACATCGGAGGGAGAGCTAAGTAGGAGGCCATTTACCCCATCGATTATGATATCAGCAGCTCCGGCAACCCTGCTGGTGATTACAGGCAAACCGCTAGCCATGGCCTCGGCAATGACCAGACCAAAGGGCTCATATATGGTAGGAAAAACGAATACATCACTAGCAGCATAGTATTCCCAGAGATTGCTGCTGTGGGGAACAAAGATTATCCTCTCCCTCACCTGCTTTAGCTCAGCAAGTTGACCATAGAATTTCTCATCCCCGTTACCAATGACCAAAAGTTTGACATCTGGCTGGGGAAGTAGCGAAAGCGCTTCTATGACATAAAGCACTCCTTTTCTCTCCCAATCACCCCCGGCGAACATCAGTACTAGGTCACTACGGGATATGCCGTGCTTTTGTCTAAGGCTATCCCTATAAGAAAGCCGATTGGCTGGGTTAAACATCTTCAGGTCTACCCCATTGGGGATTACAATAATACTTTCGGCGGCATCGCCGTAGTGGCAAACGAACTCCCTTTTCATGGACTGTGAAACTACGATACACGCTTTGGGGCTATTGTGGCCGAATGTTCGCCCCTCAACAAAGGCGGCTAATCTACGATATATCCTGTGGTCAAGGGCTTTCAGTTTTTGCCATATACTCTTATGCGGCATCTCAATTATGTTGGCTTTTTCGAGACGAAGCCCCTCCTTCTCACAAAAATGAAAGGTGATAACATCGGTAGAAAAGGCACAAACATACCCATGGATGATATCAAAGTCCCTTTTCCTGAAAAGGGAAAGAACGGCAAGGATGATGGTACTGGATGACAGAAAGGAAATGTAAGATAAGAACTTGGGACGCATAATTGCTGGCACCCTATGGTGCTTAATTTTGGATAGGTCGATTCCCTCGATAGTGTGAGAGAAAACCGAAACCTGATGGTCTTCACAAAGCCTCTCGACCAGAGCAGCGGTGACCTTTGCTGGCCCTCCCTGATGATTAACATCATTTGCGATGAAAGCGATTCTCAAACTTACCTCCCGAAGGGGTCTCTAGTATGGGGGCTTAGTGGATGGCCCTTTTGCGGGAGAACACCAGACTTTGGCTCCAAGAGCTAGTGCCAACCCTACCACCGGGGCTGCTGCCAACATGACACTTGCCCTTTGGAACTATAAATATTATACCACAGCGGACGTGATAATGATATGTGCAGGGGTTTATTCTGTGCTGGCTGCGGCGTAGTCTGGCCCAAGTAAACAACGCAGCCCACGCTGCCTAAACAAAAAGCCATTTTGTTCGCTTAACTTCCTCGACCCCGTGAGGTGAGGAGGCAATTGCTAAGCCATTTCAGGAATGCTTTGAATCTTAGCTCTTTGCCCTTCGGCGTCTTCTGAGCCAGCTTACCAAAAGCGGAACCCAGACCAGCAGAAAACGCCAAGCCGAAGTTGATCAAGGAGACACTGGGACACTTTAGCGTAGCCTTTACTATGGACACATATTCGCATATTAATAGAGGGGATGCAGGAAGATGCGATAGCTCTGATGAACGATTCCTGATTCCTGTTTAGATAGCGGCTCTCCCGAAATAAATTAGTACGATGACGATGATGAGTAAAAACCAGTATAAAGCAGGGACCGGCCCCCACCACTGTTTGTGCCACCAGATTTTTCCTTTGCGGAAGTTTTTAATCCCATAATGTGGATTTAAAACAAACCACAAGAAGTCTTCTAGAAAAACCATGCCTACATAAAAGCCAAGCAGCAGACTTTCTAACCGCCAACTCCACGGAACAAAAAACAACGGCAGATGAACCATGGCAATCAGGAACAGCGTCATAAAAAAGTGGTAGCCAGTTATCGGGCGTCCACCCGCCACCTTGACAAGCCATCCCTTTTCTATACGCCAGCCAGGTAGCTTCGATGCCCAGCCATCCTTACCCTCGATTTGGATTTCCCAGAAGGCAAGTAGAAAGGCCAGGAAAACCATAAAAGTTAATAATCCTATAATCATTACTATCCTCTTTCGTATTTTGTGGCTAGTTTACCATTTTCCAATCCGTCATAGGCAAGAAGTGAGCTCGTTCAGGAGATTTTCCGCGAAGCTTGCCGAACTGAGGTGTAAAGCAGGACACTAGAGACAAGAAAATGCTATACTATAAATAGCGCTGTAAACGGGTGGTACTCGGAACTATGAAATGTCCCATAATTCCGCGAAAAAATGCATTGTTTTTGTAGACTATACATAACCAGCGGCCGTTGTTGAAACCCATGTTACGCCATTACCATTAATCGAATATGGACAATAAGGAGGCACTAATATGCCAGAGTTAGGTTTAGCCGTCCCTTTCTGGGTAATTGCTTTGATATGGTTAGCTAAGGTTGTGTTGCTGGTTTTCGTCTCTGCTCTTCTGGCGTGGCTTGGAGTCAGAGCACTAGATGCTCTTATCCCTCATATCCCTTATCGCGAACGGATAGGCGAGAGCCCGGTGGCTATCGGGTTGTTCATAGCCGGCTTCTTTATCCTGTTTGGTCTTGTTATCCACGGCGCTATTACCGCACTGACTGCGGTCACAGCTCCAATAGTGTGGTACATCTTCGACTTTAGGACGTGGTGGTTACTAGCTATAAGCTTTGCGATAAGCTTACTTCTTGGAGTGGCCCTATTCTATATCGTGGACAAGCTAACGCCTAAAATACCGTTTGGCAGTATTAAGGAAAGCCCGGTGGCTGCAGGGCTACATGTCTTTGGTTATCTCGTCTTCTTTGGCTTAATACTCCATGCGGCACTGACCGGACCGTTATGAAGAGAGCCGGGGTTTTACTAGGTTTAATAGTTGTCTTATTAGCTGCGGTGGCGACTGCTGGTTATGCCTCGGCATTTCCGTCTGAAGGTTCCTACGAGAGAGGCGGCGATATCTTTGATGATTGGGAGATATGTAGAACCAGGGCCTTTGGTGAAGACGGTTTTTATCAAATAACTGAGCTAGGATTAACTGAGATAGGATTTCGCCCCGTTATAGCCTTCCAGAGCTTGGGGGAAAATGCTGACCTGGCCTATAGCCTGGGTGAGCAGATTGCCAATGAATATCCAGACCGAGTACGGAGGGCAGAGGCGATATTTCATTTCGTCCGGGACAGGGTAAGATACACCCCTGATATAGAGCGAACTGGAAATGAAGAGTTTGCCCAGAATGCCGATAAGCTGGCTATGGCTATTGTCGAGGATGGAATTGGGTATGGCGATTGTGAAGATATGACGGTATTATTGGCGGTTATGTACAAGGCTGCCGGATTTCGCTCAGCCATAGTGCTTGTCCCGGGTCACACTGCGGTATTGGTTTATCTACCCGACTATAACAAGGCAACGGCCGTTTTTGAAGTGGAAGGTGAGCCAGGATGGGTCTGGGCGGAGGCTACCGGCAGAAACAACCCACTTGGTTGGGCACCTAAAGAGTACCTCAACGTCGGGATAGATACCTACGAAATTTCTGCCGAGGTACCTGCTTACGAAATACCTGCCGAAACAGCAGCTCCGCTAAAACCACCTCCCACCCCAGGGATGGCGGTTACCGGAACCGGCGAGGGAGCCACCTACCGCCCGTTTCCTTTTCTCGGTGTAATTGGTTTATTGTTCTTTATGTCGTTGTTCAGACGGAGGCGAAGACGTTGAGCCAAACCTCCGTGTGCATCGTCAGGATGTTGGCATAATTCAGCAACGGACACTGTAATAGCTGAACTCGTCATAAGATGCAACGCCGAGGTGTACCTATTTGGTATCGAAGACCTTGGAATGCGAAGTCACAATCTGAGTTTTTGTGCAATCCGGCAAATTGCATAAAAGTCAGGAATGAAGGCTACTATCTCGTAGCCGTTACTGAGCTAATTCAGGGGCTAGATACCCAGACTCAAAGGATGATATATTCTAGATGGCAGGACCGATGAAGGATAAATATCCTCTCATCGGGACTTGAAATGGGAAATCCCGGTTTAATACCATCAAAAAGGTCAGGTTTTTGGGCAGTTACTGAAAAACAGGAGGCAGTATGAAAATGGCAATAAGAGGGCTGGGGACAATAAATTATGAAGAGAGGGCCAAGGACACAGATTACAAAAAGAGATTGAACAAGGTGATGACGGAGAAGGAAGCAGTGGAAACATTTCTACATGATGGTGATTCATTCTGCATGGGGGGGTTTGTTATGTGGCGGCAGCCTGAATCCATCATGAGAGAGATAGCACGTCAGGGAAAGAAAAACTTATCTATTATAGATGAGAGTGGAAATTATGAAGGTATAGATTTGCTGGTAGAGCTGGGAATGCTTGACAGGATAGATATAGCCTATACTATGACACGCCAGGTAGGCGCTATGTCTGGCACGCCCGCTCTGGAGCGCGGTCTCAGGGAAGGTTTACCACGCCTGGTCGAAGCGGGCGGTGTTCTGGCTACGCCGAAGGATAAAGTTAAATCTGATGTGCCTTCACTGAAGATAGTGGACTGGACGAATTTTCAGGTTTCATTGAGATTCGTAGCCGGGGCATTCAATATCCCTTTCATGCCCTGCCGCTCCTCATTTGGCTCCGATATCCCTAAATACAATAAGGAAATCAAGGAGATAAATGACCCCTATGAGAACAAGCCGCTCATCCTTATCCCGGCTTACAAACCAGATGTTGCCTTCATCTCAGTTCAGCGGGCAGACCGGAGGGGAAATGGTCAGATATGGGGTTTTAAAGGAACGGATTACTGGAAAGCCAGGGCTGCCAAGTATGTAGTCCTGCTTACCGAGGAACTTGTCCCCACCGAAAAGATATATGAGAACCCGGGGCTGACGGTGATACCAGCCTATTGCACCGATGCCGTTATCCACCTGCCCTTTAATTGCCTCCCTACAGGTTGCTTTGGATGCTACACAGTGGACGGGATAAATTTCATATCTCACTTGCGGCAGAGGCAGAGTCGTGACGGAGCCTTGAAATGGCTTGATGAATGGGTCTATGGCTGCAAAAACCACTTCGAGTATTGCGATAAGGTGGGCTGGGAAAAACTGGATAGATTGGCTAAATCAGAGCACAAGCTAAACAGGATACCCGGGTGAGGGACCTTGATAAAAACTATGAAGGAGTATGGAAATGGGACATTTGTATACCACCAGAGAGAAATATGCGCCAGAGCAACTTGAAGAAATGAAGGAGAAATATACACCTCCCGAGCTTGTATGTAGCGCCGGGTCAAGGGAAGTGATAGATAGAGAGGTTGTGTTTGTTGGCATTGGCATTTCCGACCTGGCCGGTGCCATAGCAAAACTGGTTCATACGCCAAATGTCATACTGGTGGCCGAGGCGGGCTATATTGGATTCCCCAGCGTTGCCGTTTTAATCAGTCCGGCCGATAACTCGGCAGGCGCAATGGCTATGTGCCATCAGAGTCTTCCTGAGGTGTTCATAGACCAGCAGTCGGGCTTCATTGATGTAGCTTATCTGGGATTTGCCCAGATGGATAAATATGGAAATGTGAATGTTAGCTATATAACTGGACAACAAGTAAAGATGAATGGCAGCGGTGGTGGAGGCGATATAGCGTCATCTGCGGGGAGAGTAGTTTACACTGTGGAGTTTAACCCACGGCAATGGGTGGAAAAAGTTGACTACGTGACTGAGCCAGGTTTCCTCGATGGCAGTCGTAATGCCAGGAAGAAGGCGAACCTGGTTGGAGGAGGGCCTTCCGCTGTGGCCACTAACAGAGGAGTCTTCAGATTCGACCCCGAGACCCATGAGCTGTATTTAGCCGAGGTATTCCCCTGGCAGGATGAGGAAGACATTGAAGAAGTCAGGAAGAGTTTCCCATGGGATTTGAAAGTGGCTGAGGAACTGAAGATAATGGAGCCGCCTACAGAGAGGGAACTATGGGCACTGAGATTAATGGACTCTACGAGTCAGTACATTGTAGCCAGCATGATGGACAGGCCTCTTGGTAGGATTGTAAGGGAAGGGAAGCTTAATTTAGAAGGGTATGATGAATTTTTGGGACTGACGGAGAGAGCGATAAGAGAAGTACTGGAGTTTGTTTCTTAGATTATAGAAGTTTAATATTGAAGCAAGATATCCTGGTGAGAAGTCAGACTTCTACAAAACTGCAGGTCACGTCTTATCGACCGGTTGGACTGTGCCGCTAATTGGGGGAGTGGTTGCCACCGCCAGTAGAGCGGCAACAGCAAGGCCAGCAAACACAAGCCATATGGACTGGTAACTACCCCAGTTATCAAATACGTACCCGGCCAGGGGTGGGCCTGCGATGGTTCCTAATGCCATTATGCCTATCGTGAAACCATGAATGGTTCCAAATTTGCTTCTGCCAAAAAATTCCCTTATCAAAGAAGCTCTCAGAGTATTGTTGCCCCCGTAACCGATACCGAAAAGAATGAGGAAGGGAACGAGCAGCCGGATATCTCCCGCGGAAATAAATCCAAAACAAAGTAGACCCAAACTCATCATGGCAAAGGCGCCAGCCGCTACCCGCCTCTTATCAACTTTATCTCCAAGCCAGCCCAAGCCAAGGCGACCGCCAATACTTGCCAGCGGGATACCAGCAGCCATTAAGCCAGATATCGCCCTGGTGACGCCAATGCTGCTGAGATAAGGCATTACATGCGTAATCACGGCACTTAGTATTATGAACTGACACATTAGTGCCAGCGTTATGTGCCAGAAGGTGCGGCTCTTTAGGGCCTGCTTCACTCCGACATCCGGCTCGACAGTTTGTGCTGTATTCAAACTGTTGGATATCGCAATGTTACTCATTTCACCATCAGGCAGATAGCCATACTGTTCGGGCTTATGCCGGACTAGGAGCGACAGTGGCAGACATATGGTCAGCATACCTATGGTAAGGAGAGCCAGCGCCATTCGCCATTCATATATATCAATAAGATTGACTATAACTGGAATTAGCAAGCCGCTAAATCCATAGCCACAAATCATAATCCCAGTGGCTATGCCTATTTTCCTCCGGAACCAGTTGGCAACTGCTGTCATCAACACCGTGCTGCTACAGGTACTCATGCCTATAGCCATTAAGACGAAGGCTCCGTAGAACATGCCCAGGGAGGTAGTGCGACTCAGGAGCATCAAACCCAGGGTGGTGATAATCACTCCGCTGAATAGCAGTCTTCTTGGCCCCCAGCGGTCAACAAGCATCCCGACGAACGGGGCAAGAATACCCATCTCCATGCCGCGTAGCGAGGCGGCAAGTGAAATCTGTGTGTAGCTCCAACCAAAGGCGTCCGCTAGCGGTTCAATGAGAGTAGTGAACCCATAGAAGACAACTCCACCCATGTATAGCGAAATAAAGAAACATGCGCCAACAATCCACCACCCGTAGAATACTCGATGTGGCTTCCAATCTAAATTCCAACGCATGGCATGAAAGTTTCTATCTTTAATAGTTCTGGAGAGGAATTCCTTGGTGAAAAGCTCTTCAAATGCACCAATGTAATCTCAAATACTATCATTAACGGATGTAGTGTGTAAAACCCGCTTTGCAATTGGGCAGGAAAGCCTCCTTCTTTAAGAGAGAGAACGTTATGTAAAATCAGGCTGAGACTATAATACTTTGGTGAAGAAGGCAGCCACTTTGGCAGCCAGGCGAGATTCATATCCCCACCAAAAGTGGTCTGCCCCTTCAATGCTTTCGCACTCTTTGGGCTCGGGAAGATTCTGGCAAAATTCAAGGAACTGGTCGGTGGGTATAAGATCATCCCTGCTTCCCGAGATAAGAAGTTTTGGCTTAGGACAGCTTTTGAGGAAGTCAAAATCGAACATAGGGAGTGGAGGCGAGACTGCAGCCAGAGCCGTAATTCGATCATCGTTAAAGCCAACGGGAAGAGCGAAGCCAGCGCCAGCCGAATAGCCAGCAAGCCCGATTCTCTTAGAATCAACTTCCTTTACCGTGCTTATAAAGGAAATGGCTGCTTCCACATCTTCCCGCTCACCTATTCCCTGACCAAACTCCCCCTGGCTCCCACCTACTCCGCGGAAGTTAAACTTGAATGAAGCAAGCGATGCTTGTGTAAGTGTCTCAGAGAGGCTATAGACCACATTGTTATCCATACTGCCGCCGTAGAGGGGATGAGGATGGCAAACTATTACTGCTGGGAAAGGTCTGGCACCTTCGGGTATAGCCAATATTCCTTCGAGGAAAAGCCTGCCAGAGGAGAAGCTTATTCTTGTCTTTTTCATTATCCCTGTACAAGCCCCGGGCTTATTTAACTATAACTTTAATCAATATGTCGCCGGGCGAGCCATCGCTTATCTGGCGAGCATTCCTCAATCTCACCACGTTGCCCGTTCTTACCCCGGCAGGAATCTTTACCTCCAGTCTTTTCCCCTTCCTCTTTAATATCTTCTTCACCCCCTGCAAAGCCTCTCCTCGGCTAATTGCAAGCTCATAATGAACTTCCTGGGGTCTTCGAGCCTGGCCAAATATTTCATCCAGATTGATTTCTTGCCCCGGCCGAGCTTCAAATCTCACTCTCCCAGGCCTATCACCAAAGCTTCCAAAGGAGAAAGAAGAACCTCTGCCCTTCAAGAAATCGCCAAATATGTCGTCGAGGAAATCAAATCTCAGGCCAGCCCCGCCGAAGTCCTTCATCATTTCCTGAAAAGTGGTTGTAGTGAAAGGACTGCTGAAGATGTCGCCTATATTACCTACAGTGCCAAATTGGTCGTATTGCTTTCTTTTTTGAGGGTCACCAAGGACTCCGTAAGCCTCGTTTATCTCCTTGAATTTCTCATTAGCCCATTCCTCTTTCCCGGCATTGCGATCGGGATGGTATTTCATGGCCAGCTTCCGATAGGCCTTCTTAATCTCTCCATCCGAGGCGTTCGTTGGTACGCCTAAAACCCTATAATAATCTTTAGCCATTTAAGCTTGCTATCCCGACTAGTCGGGACTCCGAGGCAATTGCCAGAATTTTGCTGTCTGCCCGCTCCCCAATATTCACAAAAATTATAGCAAAGCGCTGAAATTAGCGTTAATTACCCCTTGTTTCTTTCTCTGGGAAAAGGAATTTTAACGCGCTATAACAGATACAGCCGCCAAGATTGTTACAAGGGCAAACAAGGATTTTGACAAACAGCCTTTTCCTTGCTATAGTGCAATGGTTTATTCCGGATACCGAACCGATAAATCGGAGGTACTCGATATGGTCATTATTGGCGAAAATATACATGTCATAGCCCAGGCAATTTCCACAGCGCTAAGGGAAAGAGATGCCAAAGTAATCCAGGATTTAGCTAAAGCTCAAGCTGAAGCTGGAGCCGGTTACATTGACTTGAATGTTGGCCCCATGAAAAAAGACCCTGAAGAGACCATGCAATGGTTGGTCAACGCAGTTCAGGAAGCTACTGATTTACCTTTGTCCATAGATACCCTGAATCCTGTGGCTATGGAGGCAGGCCTAAAAGCTTGCAAGCGAAAGCCCCTACTTAACTCTGCCTCAGGAAAGAGTCTCTCAAAAGAGCAAATGCTTCCTTTAGCCCAAAAATATAACTGCGATGTGGTGATTTCAGTGATGACGGACAAAGGAATGCCTCCAGATGTTGAGTCTAAGGTAGATAGCATTATGAGCACGGTTGATCATGCCAATGGGTTGGGAATTCCTAATGAAGATATCTGGGTTGACCCCATACTCCTTCCCATCGGCACCGCTGGCGAGGGGCAGAGGTTCACTGTGCTAAATCTAGAATTTATCAAGATACTTGAGGATGTTTTGCCCGGGGTTAAATCCACAGTAGGACTTTCCAATACATCCAATGGCGTGCCAGATCAGCTTAGGCCGCCTCTTAACCGCACTTATCTGGTCATGCTCGAGAGGAATAGGCTTTATTCTGCCATCGCTGACCCTTTGGATAAGGAGCTTATGAACTTGACCAGGGGAGGGATGCCGGAAATTGTCGAACTTATTTACAAGACCATGGATGGGGAAAACATAGACCTCTCCTCCCTATCTCAAAAAGAAATTGAGTATGTTAAGACGGCCAAGGTCCTTATGGGAGAGACCTTGTACTCCGATGCCTGGCTTGAAAGTTAACACTCTGTTTGTCACCCTGAGCAATAGCGAAGGGTCTAGATTCTTCGCTACGCTCAAGAATGACAGGTAGCTTGTTAAATAACCCTTGAAAGTTAAGGGGGGTAAAGAATGGAATATAAAGCACCAGTTGAAGCTTATACTGGGGTAGTTAGAGAGGTAACTATTGGGAAGGGAAAAAAGAGCTTGAAGATTGGGGGAGAGAACATTCTCCCCTTTCATTTTTTTGACCAGGGATCAAATCCCAATCCCGTAAAGTTTGCCCTGGAAGTTCTTGATATGGAACCTCAGGATTGGCCGGAACACCTAACTCAGCCTTTCAAAGATGTGCTAACCGACCCAGTGAAGTGGGCCAAGAAATGTGAGGAACTTGGCGCAGATGCAGTGTTTCTTCGCCTTGTAAGCACCGATCCGGCAGTTAAGGATAGTTCTGCGGACGGAGCAGCAGTCATGGCAAAAAAGGTAGCCGAGGCTATAAACATTCCCCTAATTATTTATGGCTCAGGGGATGATAAGAAAGATGCCGAGGTCCTGCCCAAAGTTGCCGAGGCTTGCGATGGAATGAATCTCCTTATAGGACCGGTTCAAAAGGAAAACTATGAGATTGTAGGGAGGGCGCTCTTAGAACACGGACATAATGCTAGCGCTCTAAGTCCTCTGGATATCAATTTGCTTAAGGAGTTGAATGTCAAGCTCAGTAAGTTCTTTCCCTCAGATAGGATTGTGATCGACTCCTTATCTTCTGCGTTGGGCTACGGCATGGAATATAGTTTCTCTTTGATGGAGCGGGTAAAACAGATTGGAGTTATCACCAAAGACAGTATGACCATGATGCCGATTATTGCTAATCTTGGTGCGGAGTGCTGGAAGACAAAACAGGCTAAGGAAACCAAGGAACAAGGATTGCTTTGGGAAGGACTGACAGCGCTATCGCTTTTACTGGCTGGAGCAAATATCCTTGTCTTAAGGCATCCTGAGACCTTGAAATTAATAAAGGAAACGATAGAAGCGAGGTGAAAAATGGCAGAAGTAAAAGAAATAACACGGAAATTAAAAGAGATTCATGAAAAGATAAAAGCAGAGATTCCCTGGGAGCCAGTAGGTCCCACTCCGATGCCGGAACTTCCTGACCTCAGACAATGGGACAGGAGGTTATTGAAAACATATGCGCCTTTTTACGCGCCATTCTGTGATTTATGTTGCTTCTGTACCTACGGTAAGTGTGACCTCACCGAAGGAAGAAGAGGTGCCTGTGGTATTGATATAGCTACCCAACAAGCCAGGTTTGTACTTCTCGCCTGCTTG
>JAUWYE010000072.1 GCA_030615965.1 Dehalococcoidia bacterium
TTTCCAGGACTCATTTATCCCGTTGGTTCCAGCGGCGGCCGAATCGCCAACCTCGAGATTTTTCCTAACCTCAGGCTAGTCCCCGGAGAGGTAGATTACGTTATTGTAGCCATTCCTCGACAATCTGTGCTAGAGCTCCTCGATGATTGCGCGGCCAAGAATGTCAAAGCCGTCCAATTCTTCACCGCCGGATTCAGTGAGGTAGATATACAACAGGGACGTAAGCTAGAGGAACAAATGCTCGAGAAGGCACGACAGGGACACATTCGCATCATCGGCCCGAATTGTATAGGTATATATTGCCCGAAACACAAAATCCCGTTCCCCCTGGGAATACTCGGTGAAAGCGGTACCGTAGGCTTTGTTTCCCAGAGCGGTGGCATCGCCACCAAGTTAGTGACAACCGGGATAGCCCGCCATATCAACTACAGCAAAGGAGTCAGCTTTGGCAATGGCATTGATTTGGATGCCAGCGACTTTCTGCAATACCTGGCTGCCGACCCCAAAACCAAGGTCATTGGTGCATACCTTGAGGGAACAAGAGACGGAACTCGCCTTTTCAACACTATGAAAGAAGTAGCGAAGGTCAAGCCTTTAGTTGTCTGGAAAGGAGGGAGAACAGAAGCTGGCGCTCAGGCTGCTCTATCCCACACCGGCTCTCTAGCCAGTTCAGAAGCTATCTGGTCAGCAATGCTGAAGCAAGCTGGCGCTATAGAGGTGCATGGTTTAGAGGAATTGACCGATACCCTACTTATCTTCCAACAACTTGGACACGGGCAAGGCACCAGCGCAGCCATTATTGGTGGTCTGGCTGATGGGGGCGGTGGCAACTCGGTAGCCGCTGGCGATGCCTGCATGGAGAATGGGCTCGAGGTCCCACCTCTCTCCATTGAGACAAAGCAAAAACTGAGCGAGCTCCTGGGAGAAGTAGGTAGCATCCTACGTAATCCTGTAGATGTAAGCCAGGCACAGTTTCGAGGCCTGGCAGCTCTATTTCAAGCCATAGATTTAATAGCAAGGGATACCGTTATCAACATAGTCTTAATTCAAGAGGATATAGACATCCTCTTACCAATTTACGCCGGGAAAGGACTGGAAGAAATAAACGCATTCTTTATAGAGCTTGGAAGCAGGCAAAATAAGCCCATAATAGTCGTTTTGCCGCCTGGCTCCGCTGAGCCAGAAAGATTGCAGATAGAGCAAAAGCTCCTGTCAGCTTCCATTCCGGTCTTTTGTTCCATGGAGCGCGCCGCTAAAGCTATTTACAGACTTAATCAATATTATTGCTGGCAGGAGGCTAAATAAAGCCAGCTACAAAAAGCTGCGACTCTATGCAAACTTGATAACCTTGCAATAAGAATCTGGAATCCAAATCATGATACAAAACCATAATGCGAAAAAAATTGACCTGAAATGGAGCGACGACGATGTAGTGCCCGACGTAGTCTACCCTAACCTGGAATTCTTATTCCAGCAAATGCTCCATCTAACCCTGGAAGAAGTAGCCCCCTGCCATGGTGAACTAATACTGGATGTCGGCTGCGGCAAGGCTATTGATGGTGCACGTCTATGGGAAAAAGGAGCGAAGGTTATCGGTCTTGAACCCTCCCATGTAATGATGGTCCAAGCTAAAGAATATCTCAATGAAAGCAATGCCCGGGTAGCTTTAGCCCAGGGAATAGGGGAGAATTTACCGTTTAAGCCACACTCCTTTGACAAAGTTATGTGTAAGGGGGCGTTAGACCATTTTTTCTCCCCCAGCAAAACAATGGAGGAGATTGCCCGCGTGCTTAAACCTGGAGGAGAGCTGATAATCTCCATAGCTAATTTTGATAGTCTAGGTTTCCGCTTGGGGAAGAATCTATATCCAGTAACAAAGTTTCTTTCCCTCTCCCTGGCTAAGGAAAGGAAGCCCTGGGAACCACCACCAGACCATAAATATAAATTTGGTTACCCATTCCTAAGCAGCTTGGTGAAGCAGCATTTTGAAATTAAGAAAACAAAGGGAATATCTCTCTTTTTTGGACTCCCCCTGTGGGGTAGTTTTCTTTCCAAACTTCCCCATTCTGTTTCTTATGCTATTCTGAAGACATTAGATAAATTAGCCCGACCTTTTCCCTCCCTGGCAGACGTTATCCTGATGAAATGCATTCCAATTTATAAGCCAAAATAACACTGCTCTAGGAGAGTCTATAGACCTGAGCTAGTTCGAATAGAGGGGTGACACTTTATATGTTTGTAACATTGGGTAATAACCTTCCGTGTCATTGCGAGCCTGGAGCCTGCTATAGTTGGACTGAGGAACCTCGCTTAGAGATTGCTTCGTCGCTAGCGCTCCTCGCAATGACAAAAAAGAAATGTCACTAAGGTACTGAACGAGGACACGACCTTTACAATTCCTGCTGCCACAAACTATAATTCGCTGTCATGTCCTTCATAAAAAGCGGCAATTTACCTGCCACCCTGGCTCAGATATCCCACCTGTTAGCTATCCAGAAAAAGCAAGGCTATATCGTTGGTGGCTTTATCCGTGATTGGCTTTTGGGAAGGAAGACCAAGGATATAGATATTGCTGTAAGCGGTGCCGCCATAACCATAGCTCGGGAAGTAGCCGAAGAAATAGGAGGCAAATTTGTGCTCCTTGATGATGTCAACAACATAGCTAGAGTGGTGGTGATTGAAGATGAGCAGCCAAGAGGGACTTCACAAAACCAAGAATTGCGTGGTGCAGAGTGGCATTTTGATTTCTCTCCTTTTACCAGAGATATTGAATCTGATCTTGCCCGCCGCGATTTCACCATAAATGCCATGGCTCTGGAACTCAGCCAATTTGTCACCGCCAGTACAGCCTCCGATATGAGGCCCCGAAAATCGGCAAATCCTCTGGCTGAAAAGCGATTTCCCCTGAAGCTTATCGACCCCTTTTCCGGTAAGGAGGATTTGAGGGACAAGATAGTGCGGGGGCTAAGCGAGCAAATATTCGAAGCCGATGCCGCTAGACTCTTGCGGGCAGTGAGGTTGGCTGCCGAGCTTGACTTCACTATAGAGCCAAAGACGGAATATTTAATTCGCCGCTATTCCCAGGCTATCACTGAAGTCTCGGGGGAGAGGGTTAGAGAAGAGTTGCTTCGTTTGCTCACTCTGCCCCGGGCTGCTTACTATCTGAGATACTTAGATAAACTTGGCTTGCTGCTAGCTCTAATCCCCGAGCTAGCAGAGAGTAAGGGAGTAGAGCAACCAACAGTGCACTTCTGGGATGTCTTCGAACACTCTTTACAGACCGTAGCTGCGGTAGAATTCCTCATTAGAGAAAGCGATTGGGAGTACAGCAACGACGATATGCTAACTACTGCTCCTTGGTCTGACGTAATAGAGAGGCACTTATCCCAAGAAGTTTCCAGCGGAAGTAACCATAAGGTTCTACTCAAGTTAGCTGGGCTATTCCATGATATTGCTAAACCAATGACAAAGTCTATTGATGATACAGGTAGAGCCAGATTTTTAGGGCATACCAAGCAAGGAGCAGCTATGACTGCGAACATTTTGGAACGGTTGCGATTTAGCAATCGAGAAATAAGACTGGTGGAAAGCCTTGTCTATCATCATCTCCGCCCAGTTCAGATGGCAAATGAGGAATTTCCTACCCAACGGGCAATTTATCGCTACTTTCGGGATACCGGCGAGGCCGGCATTGATATTCTATTCCTGGCTTTAGCCGATTATCTGGCCAGCCGCGGGCCCTTAGTATCTATGGAGGAATGGAAAAAACATTGCCAATTAATAAACTACATACTGGCAGAGCATGACACGCAGCAAGCCAAAATCTTGCCGGTGAAACTCATTGATGGCCATGATATAATAGGTAGCTTTGGCTTAGCACCAGGACCACTGATTGGCAAACTCCTCGCCATAGTCAGCGAGGCTCATGCCAGCGGTGAGTTAAGCACCAGAGAAGAAGCATTAGCCTTGGTTCGAAGGGAGCTGTCGTCAGTGAGCAAGCAGCAAACAAGAGTTTCCCAAAAATCCCAGAATTCTGGAGTAAAAACAATCCCTAACACAAAGGTAGACTAAATTGAGAAGCAGAAACGCTTATTTATTAATTTTCATCCTTGCTCTGTTCGGCTTCGCCTTGTGGTCCATAGTCCCGCTAGATAGGGATGTATTCGGCAGGGAAGGGTTAAGGCTGGGACTTGACCTCAAAGGCGGCAGCTACCTGGTCTATCAGGCTGATGTCAGCGATATCGAGCCTGAGTACAGGGATGAGATTATGGAGGGTGTGAAGGGAGTTATAGAAAGGCGTATTGATGCTCTGGGCATAACCGAGCCCATCATCCAACTACAGAAACGAGAAGGGGAATACAACATTGCCATCCAACTGCCTGGCATTGCTGACATCGAGAAGGCTAAGGAAATGGTTGGACTCTTCACCGTGCTCGAATTCAGGGAACAGGATAATGAAGGGAATTGGATTCCTGCTACCGGGACAGTCAATGACCAGGAGCTAATTCTCAGCAGTAGATATTTTAAGAAAGACACTGAAATCCGTGTAGACCAGTTTGGCAGACCATTTTTAGTATTTGAGTGGAATGAAGAAGGACAGCAGCTTTCCGAACAAATAACCAGCCGCCTCATCGGAAAACAGCTAGCTATCTACCTTGGTGATGAGCCGCTTCGGGGTGAAGATGGTCGTCCCATCGCCCCGGTGGTTCAGGAGACTATAAGGGACAGGGGACAAATTGAAGGACTAAGCCTTGTTGATGCTGAGGAATTATCCCGATTGCTCAACGCTGGACGGATCGACGTTCCCCTCGGGAGGTGGGTAGAAGAAGAGTCCAAAGTATTTGAACCTAATATTCCCCTCTACGAAAGGACTGTAGATGCTACCTTGGGGCAGGATTCCATCAGGAAGAGCATAATGGCGGCAGGGATTGGGATAGTGCTATTGGTGATATTTATGCTTGTTTACTATCGTCTCCCCGGCCTGGTGGCTTGCCTCAGTTTAGGGATTTATGGCGTGGTGCTTTTAGCCATTTTTAAGCTTGTTCCTGTAACCCTGACTTTGCCTGGCGTCGCCGGCTTTATTCTATCGTTGGGCATGGCCGTAGATGCCAACGTCCTTATCTTTGAGCGCACCAAGGAGGAACTACGAGGAGGGCGCAGCTTAGGTGCCGCCGTTGAGGCTGGGTTCAACCGTGCCTGGACCGCTATCAGGGATAGCAATATAACTACCTTTATTGCCTGCCTCATCCTCTTCTGGCTTGGCGGCGAGCTTGGTGCTTTTATGGTCAGGAGCTTTGCCCTGACCCTGTTTATTGGTGTGGCTTTATCCATGTTCACCGCCATCGTTATCACCAGAACCTTTCTCCGCCTTATTATAGGCAGCCGGCTGGTCACTAATCTAGCAGCTTATGGAGTAACGCCATCCCCAGCGAAGCGAGGAACCTGAGATGATAGACTTTGTCGGTAAGAGGCAGTGGTTTTTCCTTATTTCAGGAATACTTGTAGTGATAGCAATAGTTTCCCTAGTCATCTCTCAAATACAGATCGGCTCTCCACTGCGGCTTGGAACGGATTTTACTGGTGGCACATCTATGATTCTTCAGTTTAGCCCGCCGGTTGAACAAAGCCAGTTACGGGAGGAAATGGCCGAGCTGGGATATGATAAGGCAACTATTCAAAACGCTGGCGAAGGTAATTTCATCATCCACGTCAGGGGAATAACCTCAAAGGATGCGAGAGAGTTAGCCGAGAAACTCGGGGCAGAATTAGATTCCCAGGTTGAAATAACCGATTACTATTTAGTCTCGGGAACAGTGGCGGCGAAAACAGCACGCAATGCTGTCATCGCCATAATAATAGCTGCTGTGGCTATGATGTTTTACATTGTCTGGGCGTTTCGCCGCATGCCCAGTCCCTTTCGCTGGGGTACCTGCGCCATCATTGCCCTCATCCACGATGTGTTCATAATAGTGGGCATCTTCTCCATCCTGGGTTGGCTTGCCGGGGTGGCGATTGATGCCCTGTTTATCACCGGGCTGCTTGCCGTTGTCGGCTACAGCATCAATAATACTGTGGTTGTCTTTGACCGCATTCGGGAAAATGTATTAAGGCACATTAGACCCGACTTCGCCGAGACGGTAAACGATAGCCTCGTAGAAACGCTGGGGAGGTGTTTAAATACTGCCCTGACCACCCTTTTTGTGCTCTTAGCCCTGTTCCTTTTTGGCGGAGCCACCATACACTATTTCGTCCTGGTGTTGATCCTCGGCGTTATCATCGGCACCTACAGCTCTGTCGGCATCTCCAGCCAGCTTCTGGTGGTGTGGGAAAAGCGAGAGTGGAGGGTACTTTTGCCTTTCACTAAGAGACCAGCCTAGTCGTAAATATCAAACCGATTTCTAATACCTAAGCTCTAAATCCTGAACAAATTCAAAATTCCAGACTTAAATACCAAAACTCAGCTTGCTACCCCAGTCTCCGCCAACTCTTCGATATCAGGTAGACAACAATGGCATTGCATGAAATAGCGAGCTGTTTGCCGCGTGGGTAGTTGACCTGGATGGTACCTGTTCCGTATCATATTTGGTAACAGGCCTCGGAGACAGACAAAATAGACGGCCATATGATGAACAGTAGTGAGGAACACATAGTGCGATTGAACAGATCTCACGTTAAGCGTGCTACTGAGGCACTAATCAGGGCATTCTGGAATCACCCACCTCTCCAATATTACTTCCCCGACGAGGCGGAGCGGGAAAGGATAGCGCCCTACTTCTTCTCTTTATCTGTCTTCAATGGCATCCGATATGGTGAAGTGCATGCCACATCTCAAGATTTGGAGGGAATCGCCGTGTGGCTGCCATCCGACACCTACCCCGTTACACTGTGGAGACTGTTGCGTTCCGTTCCACCCTCCCAGATTCTCGGCGTTGGGAGATACGGAGGGTTCAGAATGAGGGGTCTTGGCCAATATATAGATGCCGTGCACGGTCGATTGGCCCCATTTAAGCACTGGTTCCTGCAGGCCATCGGTGTAGACCCTCAGTTTCAGGGAAGAGGCTATGCTAGTAAGTTGCTCAGGCCAATGCTGGCAAGAATAGATGAAGAGGGTCTGCCATGCTATCTTGAGACGCTCGAAGGACAAAACGTCCGGCTCTACGAGCACTTCGGCTTCAAAGTGATAGAAGAATCTAATGTTCCCGACACTAGCCTGACTAACTGGGCAATGTTGAGAGACGCTCGGTAGTCAAGGCAACTCATTACCGGAACGGGGTTCTCATCTGTAGGGCAAGCACAATGGTCATCACTCGATTGCACGATTACTCATTTCGTTTTGAATTTCGGTCATTCGATGAGAAGAATTAAATTTTTCTTTTCTTTTGTTTAGGATTTCAAATTTCGTGCTTAGAATTTGTCGTATTTTGCCTTTTCATTTTGCATTTTTATTGTTGAATTTTGGTTTAGTATCCCTCTAGGTGGTGTATTCTTTTTATTGCCTCGATACGCTCGTCAAATCCCTCGGGCTTTCTTGCCATTGATGCTTTTCCCAAAGGGTCATCTACCTCTGAATTACCCAGGAGTACATCAAAGACAGCTTTTATGGAAGAAGCGACTACCTGAAGATTATAGCCACCTTCCAGAGTAAAAACTAGACGTCCCTGGCATAGTTCGGCGGCCAGTTCCTTCAATATCATTACCATTTGAGCAAAACCTTTAACG
>JAUWYE010000124.1 GCA_030615965.1 Dehalococcoidia bacterium
ATAGCCAAATTTTCAATTTCGTCTATGTGGACACAACCGCCATAATAGCGGTGCCCGGGGTACCCTTCAGCATATTTGTCAGTTAGCACCGAGCTTTGGGCCTCAAGCACTGCTCGGCTGGCATGGTTTTCAGAGGCAATAAGATTTATGGTGCTTGCTTGCCTCTCTGCCTCCAGGCTTAGGATTTGAGCTGCTTTGCTATCACGTTGTGCCAAGGAAAATGCCTTCGCGGTTTTCACATTTGTGTTACAATAGTACTTAATATTTCATTCTCGGTCAATAAGAAAAACCCATCAAAGTGGGTTTCCGCAGCACCATTGACAGAACGTATTTACAGTGATAAATTAATCTATTTAGCAATTAAAAGGGGAGAGTGCTAAATGGCTGTAAGAGAAAGAAGAGAAACCGTTCTCAGGGTGATAATTGAAGATTATATCACTGGAGCAGTACCAGTAGCTTCAAGTGCTATCGTGGAAAAGTACGGCTTGAAGGTAAGCCCGGCTACCATCCGCAATGATACAGCATACTTAGAACGAGAAGGATATGTTATCCACCCTCACCGTTCGGCCGGAAGCGTACCTACTGATAAGGCTTACCGCTACTATGTGGCATTGATAGGGGAAGAGATTGAACTTCCCCGTGTTGAGCAGTATCTAATTCATCAGATATCTCAGGAAGCAAAAGAAGAGCTAGAGCAATGGCTAAAGGCGGTGGCAGCGCTTTTGGCGCGCCTTGTTCACAACCTGGTAGTAATAACCACTCCCAAAGCGGTTCGCTGTCGCTTTAAGCATCTCGATTTGGTAGCCTTGCAGGATTTCATGGCTTTGCTGGTCGTGGTTTTGTATGAAGCAAAAGTTAGACGACAGGTCTTATCTTTTAGTAGAAAGGTTAGCCAGGATGAGCTAACAAAGCTAGCTAACAAACTTACTTCTATTTACGCCGGGATGACCAGCAGCGAGATCTCGGCTAAAAAAGAGGGACTTTCTTCTGAAGAAAGGCAGATATCTGAATGTTTAGCAGAAATAGTAGCTGCCGAAGATAGGCTAGAATATGGTGAGCCTTATCTTGAAGGACTATGTTTGCTGCTGAGTCAACCAGAGTTTACCAACAGCCCTAGAATGCTTAAGATTTTAGAAATGCTGGAAGGAGAGGATTGGCTTAGAAATATGTTTTGCCAGGAATTTAGCAAGGGAGGGGTAAAGGTAGTCATTGGTGAAGAAAACCCAGAGCCAGCATTACAGGACTTGAGCTTAATAGCTAGCCAGTATGGAGTACCTGATAAGGCCAGTGGTATTGTGGGAGTGATTGGCCCCAAACGAATGGACTACGCCAAGGCTATTTCTTCGCTTAACTGCCTCTCAGCATTGCTAAGCAACTCAGTGGCTGAATACATCTAAAGGAGGTCTAATGTTGGCTGAGGGTGACGAGGTAGTTGAAGCAGGAATTGAGCAAGCTGAGGATATAGAAACGTTACAGCAAGCTCTAGCTGAGGAGAAGGAAAAGGCAGAAAAATATTTGGCCAATTGGCAAAGAAGCCAGGCGGATTTTGCTAATTATAAGAAACGTAGTGAGCAGGAAATAGGGGAGGCTATCGAGTTTGTTAATAGCGCGCTTATTTCTAACCTGCTGCCTATCATGGATGACTTGGAGAGAGCCTTCGCTTCAGTTCCTGCTGAGCTCGACGAATCAAATTGGACTGAAGGTATCAAGCTCATTTATAATAAATTTAAGGCAACCCTGGAGGCACAAGGGCTAACCGAGATTAAAACTAGAGGAGAACCCTTTGATCCTCGCTTGCACGAAGCTGTAATGCAGCAGGAAGGCGAGGAAGGAATGGTTATTGAGGAAACACAAAAAGGCTATAAATTTAAAGGAAAGGTAATTCGTCCTAGCCTAGTGATAGTTGGTAAGGGAGAAGAAAAAGGAAGAACAGAACAAACAACTCAGAAGGAGAAGTAGAAATGGGAAGAGCGATAGGGATTGATTTAGGTACTACATTGAGTGCAGCAGCGGTGATGGAGGAAGGCGACCCTAAGATCATACCCAGTGCTGAAGGCGGCAATCTCGTTCCTTCAATAGTAGCGATAGGTAAAGGTGGGGAAAGATTAGTAGGAGAGTTAGCCAAGCGCCAGGCAATAGTCAATCCTGAGAATACTATATTCAGCATAAAGCGCCTCATCGGGCGTAAATTTAAGGACCCCACTGTTCAGGACGATATGAAGCGCCTACCATATAAGATTACCGAGGCTTCCAATGGCGATTGCCGGGTGGTAATGGGGAACAAGGAGTATAGCCCCCAGGAAATATCAGCCATGATATTGCAAAAGTTGAAGGCTGATGCTGAGGCTTATCTTGGAGGGAAGCTCACCGACGCTGTAATCACCGTGCCAGCCTATTTCAACGATAGCCAGCGAAATGCCACTAAAGATGCCGGCACCATAGCCGGGCTTAACGTTTTGCGTATTATTAACGAGCCTACAGCATCATCACTGGCTTACGGAATGGACAAGAAAAAGGAGGAGAAGATTGCTGTCTATGACCTTGGTGGTGGAACCTTCGATATTTCCATCCTGGACATAGGAGAGGGTACTTTCCAGGTTAAGTCAACCAATGGTGATACCCACCTCGGTGGCGATGACATCGACCAGAGGATTATGGACTGGGTATGTGATGAATTTAAGAAGGAGCAAGGCATCGATTTGAGGCAGGACAAGATGGCATTGCAGCGATTAAGAGATGCCAGTGAAAAGGCAAAGAAGGAGTTATCCACGGTGGCTCAAACAGAGATAAGCCTCCCCTTCATTACTGCCGATGCCAGCGGTCCCAAGCATCTTAGCATGACATTAACTCGAGCTAAGCTAGAACAACTATCCGCTGATTTGATAGAAAAGAGCATCGGACCTTGCCGCCAGGCCCTAAGCGACGCCGGGCTCACGGCAAGCCAAATCAATAATGTGATTCTTGTGGGTGGTCAGACAAGGATGCCTAAAGTTCAGGATATCTTAAAGCAATTCTTTGGCAGGGAGCCTGTCAGGGGAATCAATCCCGATGAGGCAGTAGCTTTAGGTGCTGCCATTCAGGCTGGGGTGCTTAAGGGTGAAGTCGGAGAAGTTCTTCTTCTCGATGTCACCCCACTCACTCTGGGGATAGAAACGATAGGAGGGGTAGCGACACCGCTTATTTCTCGCAACACCACAATACCCACTAAAAAGAGCCAGATTTTCAGCACTGCCGGTGACAATCAACCAAGCGTTGAAATACACGTTCTTCAAGGGGAACGTCCTATGGCTGCTGATAACCGAACGTTGGGACGTTTTATACTCGATGGCATTCTGCCGGCGCCACGAGGTATGCCCCAGATTGAGGTGACTTTCGATATAGATGCCAATGGCATCCTTAATGTTAGCGCTCTTGATAAGGGCACGGGGAAAGAACAAAAAATTACTATTACCGCCTCTAGCGGATTGAGCAAAGAGGAAGTGGAGAAGATGAGCAGAGAGGCTGAGCAACATGCTGCTGAGGATGCTAAACGTAAAGAGGAAGTGGAGGTGCGCAATTCTGCTGACAGCTTGGCTTACACCGCAGAAAAGACTCTCCGTGACTACGGAGATAAGATACCCGCCGATGTAAAACAGGAAATAGATGCTAAGATAGCCAGTGTAAAGTCAGCTCTTCAAGGACAGGATATTGATTCTATTCGTAATGCTACGCAAGAGCTATCGCAGGCTATGCAGAAGGTTGGAGCATCGGTTTACCAGCAGCCAGGGCAGCCCTCACCTGGTGGAGAGGAACCCGGTGGAGGGGGAGAAGAAGGCACGGTGGAAGGGGAGTTCCGCGAGGTCTAAGCAATCCCGACGGAGTCGGGATTAGCACCGGATTCACGGGAAATTGGTAACACGAAATTACACTTCTCTCAAGGAGCATGATGGTAACGTTTGAGCTAGAACAATTCGTCATAACTGCCGACAGAATTTGGCAAAAGGCACTAGAAGAAAAACGGTTGACTCATAACCCATCTGATGAGGAACTGAGAGGGCTTGTTGAAAAACAGCCGGGGGTTAGGAAAACGATGTATGGAAACTTTGTCGCCCAAAGTGAGCCCACTTCCAGATCAGCAATGTTCACCAAAAACAGTGTTGACCACCCCTTTGGCGAGGATGAACTAAGGCTATTAGCTCAATGTGAAAAGGCTTTGGGCAAGGAAAGATTGATTTCCATAGACAGAATTGTGGGCAATGAAAATAGCAACACCACGGTCAGGTTAATTGTTCCTGAGCGGTTTGCCCATGTCGCCTACGGAGGCAAGAACCTTTTTATACCCCCAAAGGGAGAAGTCAAAAAGCCAACCTACTACATCTTATTCTTCGCTGACGAGGCTTTTGAAACTAACCAGTCAAAACCGCTCCCCGAGAAAGATATCACCATCAGATTGGCTATGCTGGATGACGGAAGGTTTGTCAAGATAATTAGGAATGGTAACTACATAGGTGAATATAAGAAGGGAGTTTTCGCCGCCGAGGATTGGGTAGCTAAGACGAGAAGGGGAGGCATTCTCTTACATGCTGGCTGTAGAGAGGATTACCTTCAATCAGCACACGGGGACTATCGGATGGCGAGGACGTTACTTGTAGCATTAAGTGCCAACGGGAAAACAACTACAACCGGTAGAATCCTGGCTAGAAAAGGGAAAGAGAAATCCTGGCTTATTCAGGACGATGGAGGGATTCTCATGCCCGATGGTTCTTTTCATGGCTTTGAAGCCGGGGGAATATTTGTAAAAACAGAGGGTGTGAACCCCGGGGAGCAAA
>JAUWYE010000098.1 GCA_030615965.1 Dehalococcoidia bacterium
TGGCTGCCGGCTGTGTAGTTACAGCGGCTGGATCGAAATACTAGGTGCGGGGATGGTGCATCCCGACGTCCTGGCACGCGTCGATATCGACCCCGAGCTTTACAGTGGTTTTGCCTTCGGGTTGGGAGTTGAGCGTATACCTATGTTGCGCTATGGTATTGACGACATTCGCCTCTTTTATAGCAATGACCTCAGGTTTTTGAGGCAGTTCTAGATTTTAAGGTGACAATATGAAAGTTTCCCTCAAATGGCTCAGGGATTATGTTGGCATAAAATTCACTCCCGAAGAACTAGCCGAAAGGCTAACCATATCTGGCCTGGAAGCCAAAGGCATACAGACTATAGGTGGCACCTGGGATAATGTAGTGATAGGGGAGGTAATAGCATTAAATCCCCATCCTAATGCTGACCGCCTTAAGCTAGCCACAGTTGAACTCGGCACTGAGCAAGTCATTGTAGTTTGTGGTGCCCCGAATATCGGACTTGGTCAGAAGGTGCCTTTTGCTCATATAGGAGCCCGGCTTATAGATGCTCACACTGAAGAAGCTATACTGCTGAAGCCGGCTATGATTCGTGGCGTCGCTTCCCAGGGCATGGTTTGCTCGGAGAAGGAACTAGGGATTTCTGATAGTCACGAAGGCATTTTGGTATTGCCGTCGGAGGCACCTATAGGTGCCCCTCTCGGTGCTTATCTGGGCGATGTAATTTTTGACTTAGATGTAACGCCTAACCGCCCGGATTGCTTATCTGTAATTGGTATTGCCCGAGAGATTGCTGCCTTAACTGGTGAACCACTCCGCTTGCCCCAAATTCATTACGAAGAGTTAGAAGACTCGATAGACTCCTTCGCCTCTGTCGACATAGTCGAGCCAGACCTATGTCCCAGGTACTGTGCTAGTCTGATTACCGGAATCAAGATAGCCCCCTCCCCAAGCTGGCTACAGCAGTGTCTGAATAGCTGCGGAATGCGTCCCATTAACAACGTGGTTGACGTTACTAATTATGTGATGCTGGAATATGGTCAGCCCCTTCACGCCTTTGATTATCATAAGCTTAAGGGCAGACAAATTATCGTTCGCAGGGCCGGAAATGGTGAGTCCATAACTACCATCGATGGAACAGAGCGCGCTCTCAACCCAGACATATTGGTTATCGCCGATAAAGAAGAAGCTGTCGCTGTTGCGGGAATCATGGGTGGTCTGGATTCCGAAGTCACGGACAAAACTGACACTATCCTCCTGGAGTCGGCGAATTTTAACCAAGTCGCTATTCGACAAGGCTGTGGGCATCTTCAACTTCAAAGCGAGGCCTCGATTCGCTTTGACAAAGGGCTTAATAGCGACCTACCGCTGCTACCATTGAAACGGGCAACTCAACTGCTACTGGAGCTAGCCGGTGACAGAGCAGCCAGGGGCGTAATTGATGTTTATCCCGGGAAATCGGAACCAAAGCTCACATCACTTAGCGCCCGGGAGGTGGAGCGCCTTTCAGGCTTGAAGGTCAACATTGATGAAATTCTTAAGGTATTAAAAGCCCTGGGCTTTGAATGCCATGAAGGCGATTCAGGCTCGCAAATTTCGGTGTCTGTACCTTACTGGCGCAGCGACATTAAGTGCCCTGCTGACCTCGTGGAGGAGATAGTTCGCATCATCGGTTATGAAAAGATTCCTATCACCAGGCTGGGCTCTCCTTTGCCTCAACAAAAATCAAAATTGTCACCGTCAGCCCAGCAAAGCAATCTCAAGGAGAAATTACGTAATATTCTGACCGGCTTTGGCTTTCAGGAGATACTAACCTATTCTTTAGTCAGCCTGGAAAAGTTGCAGAAGCTTTCCCCAAAGCTTGAGTTGAAAATTCCGCCGTTAAAGGTGGCTAACCCGATGACGAGGGAGCAGGAATACTTGCGTACCAGTTTACGGGCTGGTCTTCTATCCACGTTGTCACGTAACCAGAAATTTGAGCAGGCAGGCATAAGGCTCTTTGAAATTGGTAAGGTATTCTTGCCCCACCACCCCCCTGTCATTGCGAGCGAAGCGAAGCAATCTCAAAAAGAAAAGGAACTGCCCCAAGAAAAAGAGATGCTGTGTGCTGTGCTCAGCGGTTCAAGCGCAGAATTATCTTGGCAAGCTGATAAGGAGCCGCTCGATTTCTTTGACGCTAAGGGGATAGTGGAAAATATCCTGAACCAGTTGGGGTTGAAAGCGAGTTTTGATATTGGCGATGATGAAATTCTATTCCCGGGAAGAGGGGCTAACATAATCGTTGAAGATGACAAAGTAGGTATTGTAGGAAACGTGCATCCCAGGGTAGCACAAGCCTTTGAGCTTTCTAACGCTATTTGTCTTATAGAAATTGACCTGGAGAAACTGTTGACCAAGGTTACCGGGATAAAGGAATACCAATCTATTCCACGGTTTCCCAGCGTAACCCGGGACATCGCTTTAGTAGTGGACGAACAGGTAAGTTATCGAAGAGCGGAAGAAATAATCCAAAGCTTTCCGCTAGTAACGCAGATAACTCTCTTTGACCTTTATCGGGGCAAGCAGATACCCGATGGCAAAAAATCTTTTGCCATAAGGATTATCTATCAATCGCCCAGACATACCTTGACCGACGAGGAAGTCGACCAAACCCAAGAACAGATGCTCGCTAGGCTACATCAGGAACTGGGCGCCAGTTTAAGAGACTGACTCTCTGAAACCAGAGTCAACAATCTGGACTGAATTTCGCTGATAGGTTCCGCACTTACGCTAGGGGCAGAGCGTTTTGCTTGGCAGTACCATGATTTATTCGCCTTTACAGAACACATAGAGTAGTCTAAGACTATCTGCTACTGATGCATGAAGTTCTGGGAGTTCCTCTTTCGTATAAACTTTCAGGGCTTCTTCATAGGCTTCAATTGCCTTCCTACAGTTCTCTGCCTTTGCCTCTACCTCCGCTAAAGTTCCGTATGCATTCCCAAGATTGTTTTGAGTACCACCATATTGCACGGGAAAGCGGTCCAGAGTATAAACTTTCAGGGCTTCTTCATAGACTTTGATTGCCTTCTTACAGTTCTCCGCTTGTGCCTCTACATCCGCTAGTATTCCGTATGCATTCCCAAGATTGTTCTGAGTCATGGCATAATCCATGGGAAAGCGTTCCAGAGTCTTGACTTTCAGGGCTTCTTCATAGGCTTCAATTGCCTTCTTACAGTTCTCCGCCTTTGCCTCTACATCCGCTAGTATTCCGTATGCAGCCCCAAGATTGTTCTGAGTCATGGCATAATCCATGGGAAAGCGTTCCAGAGTCCTGACTTTCAGGGCTTCTTTAAAGGCTGTGATTGCAGTTTTCATATACTCCGCTTTCTCCAATTCAACAGTCCCGATTACACATGCTCTGTTTCCAAGCCTCAATAAAGCATCAGTTACTCCTGAGAAAGCAGCTAGCGTCTGTTCAAAAATATCTAGATTCGACATTTCCGATTTTGGTTTAACTAAATATTCCAGATAGACCTCTTCAGCCTGAACTTTATCTTTTACTAACGCGATCAGCTCTTTGCTCTCTAAATTCTCAAGCCAGCCATTCCATTCAAAATCCTTCCCTTCTAATCCATCTTTCTTGGCAAGAGTTCTTATCCAGTTTAAAGGGAAGACCTGGTTTTCTTCATAAATTCCGCAGATGTAAAGATTCTTAATAGCTCGCAAAATAGTCTTTTCGACCTCAGTGCATTCGTCAAATCTTCTTTTCATTTCAGTTAAAGGCATGAGGATTGAGCCTATAGTCCCATCAAAGCTGACCTCATCCCAGGTCTTCCCAACTTCGTGGGCAATCTTTCTACCAGTATCTTCCAAAACCCTTTTAAGCTCGATATTATTAGCAAATATTGTCTCCAAATCCATGTTCTTATCTAACATCTTCTTTTTCACTTTTTCATATTCCATCCCTGAACGACAAGTAGCAAAAATAATTACATTGTTCCTCATAGCGATCTCGAGTAAATGCTCAAAGTTTTGTTGTTCCACCAACCTATGTAAATCGTCAAAAAGGATAACTCGTGGTCTCCAAAATTTAAGGTGTTTGGGAAATAGAAAGTTCTCCCGATTTATATCAGTGCATTTTGGAATTATAACATCGTGAGGTTTGCTCAAATTCATTAGAGCTTGATAAGCAGCCCTGGATTTACCACTCAAAGGAGGACCAACTATTAATACATTCTCTTTCTTATTTAAACTTCCACCAATCAAGTTGTCTTCTTGTCTTTGATAATAGTATTTATTAAATGGACGCATTCCTAACACTTCTTTTGGCTTTAGTGATGATGATTTTTTCCATATGATCTCATAGTATGCTTTGATTCTTCTGTTTCTATTATAAATGAAGCCAACTAGTGCGATGAAGATCGCTGATAGGATTCCTATGATGATTTCCGTCATATAGTGTAGCCCCCTATCCGCCAAGCAAAATATCGGACAACTGGTTGTTTACGAATCAATTGTTCGTATTATTGAGCTAATTTTCCCCCTAGCAGCCTGTTAATCCCGGCAGCCAAGTTTTCCAGAGGCAAAAGCTGGGCTTCCTTCTCCGTGCGCCATTTGGCTTCCACGCTCTGGCTTTGTAAAGTGCGTGGAGACAAAGTCAATCGCAGTGGTATTCCCAGGAGGTCAGCATCGTTGAATTTAACGCCGGGGGAGTCGTCACGGTCATCGAAAAGCACGTCGATGCCTTCTTTTTGTAATTCTTGATAAATCTTTTCCGCCGTAGGGAGGACTGCCGGCTTGTCCAAATGTAGAGGACAAAGATAGACTTGATAAGGGGCTACGGAGAGCGACCAGATAATACCTTTGTCGTCGTGGCTTCGTTCTACTATGGCTGCCAGCAAGCGCCCCAGTCCAATGCCATAGCAGCCCATGACAATGGGCCGGGAAGTGCCATCATTATCTAAGAAGGATGCGCCGAATCTCTCACTGATGAAGGTGCCCAACTTAAATACATGCCCCACTTCAATGCCCCGAGCCAAGGATAATTTGCCCCGACACTTGGGGCAGCTATCTCCGGACTGAGCCAGGGCGATATCAGCTATGAGGTCAACCTGAAAATCCCTGGGATAATTGGCATTCTTGAGGTGATACCCTGGCTTATTAGCACCAACAATGAAGTTAAAGCCTGAGGTTATAGAATCATCGGCCACGACTTTGACTCCCTTTACACCTATGGGTGAGGCAAAACCAGCTACAAGTCCAGCTTCATTCACTTCACCTTCCGTAGCCAGGCGAAGCTCAGAGCACTTTAAAGCATTTCTTAACTTCGTTTCGTTGACTTCCAGATCACCTCGAATGATAACGAAGACAAATTCTCCGTCAGCAAAATAAAACACCGCCTTAAGCGTTTGTTTTGTCGGCACACCAATAAAATCAGCTACCTCCTGTATGGTTTTCGCCTCCGGCGTGGCTATCTCCTCCAAAGGAAGTGGAGTTTCAGCATCGCCCCTTGTTTTCGCAGATTGAGCCTTCTCTGCATTGGCGGCGTAGCCACAATTGGAACAATAAATAACCTCGTCTTCGCCGGTCTCAGTGATAACCATAAATTCGTGGGAATCCTTGCCACCTATGGCGCCGCTGTCAGCCTCTACTATCATTGTAGGCAAGCCGAGGCGAGCATATATATTACTGTAAGCCTGGCACATACTTTGGTAACTTTTATCCAGGCCAGTCTCGTCGGCATCAAAGCTGTAAAGGTCTTTCATGATGAACTCGCGGACTCTCAGTAAGCCACCGCGAGGTCGAGGCTCATCGCGAAGCTTGGTCTGTATTTGGTAGAGGAGCAGGGGAAGCTCTCGATAGCTTTGCACATAGCGGTGGACAAGGTCGGTAATGACTTCTTCATGGGTGGGTCCCAGAGCCAGTGTATACTCCTTGCGGTCGGTCAAAGTGAACAGGGATTTGCCAAAAGAAACATACCTGCCTGATTGCTGCCATAATTCAAAAGGCTGCAATACAGGCAGCATCAATTCCTGCCCGCCAGCCTTATCCATTTCCTCTCTGATTATGTTCTCTATCTTTTTGAGCACCCGCCAGCCCAAAGGCAAGTAAGAGT
>JAUWYE010000041.1 GCA_030615965.1 Dehalococcoidia bacterium
ATATAATTGATGGCGGTTATTTTGTTTCTGCCACGCCGGCTGCTGAGTATCATGAGGAGCATAGAAGGGCAGTCAAAGAAGCACCTTTGTCGAGATTACTTCTGGAGACAGATTGCCCTGTCACTTATGGAAGGGCAGCGCGGTATGAGTCCCAGCCCGCTGATATTTTAAGAGATGTAAAGGCTGTGTCCCGACTTAAGGAAAATGCTGAAGCTACAATTGCTGAACAGACAACGAGAAATGCCATTAACTTTTTTTCTTTAGATATAGCATTTTAAATAAGGAGGTCAATTCCATGATGCAATCAATAGTAGGTGAGGATAACTTTCAAAATGTTGTTTTGCAATCGAAGTCGCCAGTTATGGTAGATTTCTGGGCACAATGGTGTGGTCCTTGCCTGGCTACCGCTCCTATTCTGGAGGAATTAGCGAAAGAATATGCTGGTAAAATAGACTTCGCTAAAGTAGATGTGGATGCGAATGGTCCTTTGGCTGCCAAGTACGGAATAGCTGCCATTCCCACTATGCTCGTATTTAAAGGTGGTCAGCCTGTTCAGCAAATTATGGGTTACAAGCCCAAGAAGGAACTCAAAAAGATATTGGATGAAGTTCTTGAGGAGTGAATTATACGCTAGCTCTTAACAAATCTACCCTGATGGTGAAAAGAAATCGCGGATGAAATCAAATTCCTCGGGCAGAAGTGCTAATAACAAGGGGAATCGCTCCATCAAGAATTTGGCTATTACCGATTGACTAATAACTGCCTCCGTGCCCGGGTAATACTTACCGACAATAGCGAGAACGGCAGCACATAACAGGCTCCCTATAACGACGCCAAGGACACAGCCCCCAAGCCTATCCAGCCAACCAAGCAGGACGATGTGAACCAGCTTGGCTACGAGCCAGCCAATCACACCAGCTACAATTAACGTAGCTATTAAGATGATGGCGTAAGCAGCTATGTTGGCCCAGGTAGCACCGGCGGGAGAAAGCAATGCAGCAAGCCCGCCGTAATAACGCCCGGCTAAAACTATGCCACCTATTAACCCAGCAATACCAAATGCTGTCTTGATAATTCCTTGCCGCAGGCCCGCAATACCCAATAAAACTGCAACAACTATTATGACTATGTCTAACCAATTCATTGCTCACCTCTCCAATCCTTTATTTTATCATAAGATAACCACCTGTTCGCTCAATATCCTTTCCTTAATGAGCGGTCTAATTGTTTTTTATGCTAAGCTTCGCCACATTCAAGCCTGTAGTCGCAGTAAGAGCACATCCATGAGGGGCATTTGGGGAGCTGTAGTGGTGATGTCGCCTTTTCCAAAAGCTCAAGCCGTCGTAATGCTTCAGCTTTAACAGCATTCAAATTCCTGAAGTTTACATCATAGACCATCAGTTTGGCATCCTCTTTGGGAACTTTAACATAGTAGAGCAGCAGCCTGCCTTTTGTGTTCTCTGTTAAGGCACAGTCGAATCCCAGGCGGAGGAAGTAATGAGGGAATGCTCTGGGCAAACGTTCTCTCTCCACCAGTGAGGAAAATTTTGGGTCGCGCAGGATGGTGGGCAAGTTCTGCCAGATTTGGACCAGGTCGGCTAGTGGCGCATGCTTCACGGGAATCCTCTGCGCTTCGCCTGGGGCACCGTAGCGTAGTGAATCGCGGAGTGCATCGAGAAAGCCACGTTCATCCATGGAACGAAGATACTCTTCCTTCTCTTCCCGAACTTCTTCACTCGACTTAAGGCGCTCAAAATATGCTAGGCGGGGGAAAACAATATCGTTGATGCGAAACAGTTGGGATGGGTGAGACCCAGCCATTTTGCTGAGGAGTTGCTCACAAGTTGTGCTATCGACATAAATTTCCCCTGCTAACTCAGCTATCTCATGCGATGCTGGCGTCGATGTGGTTGCGCAGTCGCATACCTGGGAATAATCACACTGCCTTTTGAGCCAGGGGCAAATGGGGAGATTGCTGGGCTCGTTGGAAATGAGTGCTTGCACCAGGAGGTCTCGTCTCCGCCGCATTTCACTTCGAATTGCTTCCAGGTCCGGAAAAGTAACGTGATAGACAAGCAGAGGGGAAGTTGAGGGCGATTCCTCTCCCTGGCGCTGATAGATGATAATTTCTCCCTCGTGGGCATTGACCATAGCACAGTACATGCCCAGCTGCTCGATATAAGTTGGCCTGTATCGCAATAAATCCTTCGTGTCTACAGGTGTAGAGGTTGTTTTAACCTCTACGGGAATCTTTTCGTAGATATCAACCTTACCGACAATGCCCTCAGCTTCTACAAATTGCTCCAGGTATTCTTCGCTGGATACGGCTGAGCCGAAGGTCTTGTGAAAGCCAGTGCCGGCCCACATAAGCTGCTGTTTCTCCAGAGGCGGAACGATTTCAGGATACTTTCTCTTGAAGTAAGCCTGTTTGAGGTTAAGTAAGTCAGTTACGGAGATGCGATATGGAGGTCGGCGCGTCTTTAAGCTTTGCATTAAAGCATCCTTGACCGAACGGTTCGCCTCAATGTGGGAAACATAAGACGCGATGTCAAAGTCACTCATTGCGCTACCTTATTATAGTATTTTGTCGCAGAAATAACTTCATTCTGGCATTGCGAGCCAAATTCCTTCCCCCTTGAACCCCCCTGTCATTGCGAGGCCCGATTTATCGGGCCGAAGCAATCTCCTCTCCCTTGACGGGAGTCCCGATTAAATCGGGAAAGGTGAGGGTGACGAGCGAAGCAATCTCGCACTTCTTGCTACAATTCTCACTGCCAGGCCTTCAGTCGCCTGAAGGCTTCGAGCTTCTCCCTATCTCCAATTTTAGCCTTTTCCACCGCTTGTGTCAGGAATTGGATGCTGCTATCGTAGGTCTTCCTGTCCACAGGATAAGGATGGCCATCTTTGCCGCCGTGGGCAAAGCTGTAGCTTGCCGGGTCGCGCAGGCTGACCGGTGTCTCATAAACTAGCTCTGAAATAAGACTCAAGGCGCGAAGCGTTTTGGGGCCTATGCCCTCAAGGGCTAGTAGTGATTCAAAGTTTTCGGGCTTATGTTCATAAGCTGTGAGAAAAATCTTGCTCAGCCTGTCAGGGTGAATATCTTCGAGGCTGATATAAGCTCGCTGGGGCAAATTTAAGGTCTTTAGCCTATTTAGCTGGCCTACGATTTTATCTGGCTTCTCTTCGGCGGCGACCTGGGCAATGACATCCCTCACCTTTGCACTTTCTAAAGCCACCAGATTCAATGCCTCCCCTTTGCCCTGGGAACAGATAGCCACCTCGGGCTCGCAAACAAAGTCAGTAACCTTTTCCCCCAGCCAGTGATAGCGGCGTGCATAGCGGTTAACCTCATTCATACCTTGCTGGATGACTGCCCAGGAGCCGTCTTTGGTAAAAAAGAAGCTGTGGTGATAGAGCTGATAGCCATCCTGAAGTGCGGAACTATCAACCTTGGCCGACATTCGGCTGGCGTAGACCAGGGACGATGGATTTACCTTCAGCAAATGCCCGGTGTTTTCTATCTCGGCGGGGGTTTTCCGTGAAGTCCTGCCCTTGCCCCCGGCGACAAATAAGCCAAGCTCCCTTTCCAGTCCTCTCATGCCTTCTTTTAATGCGCCACAGACGGTGGTGGTAACGCCGCTGGAATGCCAGTCATAGCCCAGGACACAGCCGAAAGCCTGAAACCAGAAGGGGTCGGAAAGACGGCGCAGCATCTCCTCGGTGCCAAACTCAGTTACCGTAACAATGGTAATCTCCCGGGCAAGCTGAGACATCCGCCCGAATAGCCACGGCGGCACCTTGCCATAATGCAAAGGCAAATTAGCAATCCCCGTCCTTTGTCCCGAGCTAGACATCTCCTGTTCCAGAGATATTATACAACAGCGTTTACCTTAATGGCATCGCAGTTTTGACATAAAACGTGTGTCCACTACTCGTCGCATAAAGTGCTGAACAAAAAGAGAATTTCATATATACTTACTTAAGCTAAGTAAAATCCATCAATAAAGCTGAGGCGGATAAAATGGCAGCAGTTTCGGATAAATATCTTAAGAAGACTCCTGTATTTATAGCTTCACCTAGTGACCTTAATGCTGAACGAGTAATATTCCGCGATGTTATTGAAGAGGTGAACTGCATAAAGGCAAAATCAAAAGGAATACTGTTGGAAGCTGTGGGTTGGGAAGACACTTTACCAGGAAAAGGCCGTCCGCAAAAAAAGATAAATGAGGATGTAAAGCATAGCGATCTGATCGTAATGCTTTTGTGGAAAAGATGGGGTAGTGCCACCGGAGAATACTCCTCAGGGTTTGAAGAGGAATATGAAGTAGCCTGCGCAAATGATAAGGAAATTTGGTTGTATTTTCGTAGCATACCCGATGATATGATGGCAGACCCTGGGCAGCAGTTGAAAAAAGTATTGAAGTTCAGAGATAAAGTTGAAACTGAAAAGAAATTTCTGTTCAGAGGGTATGAAGACGAAAATGCGTGGAAAGAGCGATTTATTAAGGACTTATGCCAATGGCTTGATGGCTTGCCCCCGGTTGCTTTCCCGAGCCTTCCTCCAGGCCTAGGTACCTTCGAGTCTGAGAAATTTGCAGAATATGAACAGCGAATTGAGCGATTGGAAAAAGAGCTTGGAAGAAGTAGAGTCGAGCAGGTCAGGAGTGCTTATACTTGGGCGAAGGAGGCGTGGGAACACGCAGATGCTGGGCATATAACCAAAGCAGAAGAGTACTTTGCCAGGGCAATTGCAATCTCCCCGCAGCCTGACATAGTCAACAATTATGGGCTGTTCTTAATGAGAATTGGAGCTTTGAAGAAAGCGGAAGAGAGATTTGTCCAGACAATGAAAATAGGTGAACTAATCGGGGACAAGACGGCTCGCGCAATTGCCTACGGCAATCTGGGCATTCTGTATGCAACCCGTGGGGACCTCAAGGTTGCCGAGGAGATGCATAAAAAGTCCCTGGCTATCAATGAGGAACTGGGGCGAAGGGAAGGCATAGCGAATCAGTATGGTAACCTGGGCATCCTGTATAAGACCCGTGGGGACCTGAAGGTTGCCGAGGAGATGCATAAAAAGTCCCTGGCTATCGAGAAAGAACTGGGGCGAAAGGAAGGCATGGCAAGTGACTATGGCAACCTAGGTATCCTGTATGCAACCCGTGGGGACCTCAAGGCTGCGGAGGAGATGTATAAAAAGTCCCTGGCTATCTTCACCTCGATTGGTAACAAGATTATGGTTAGAAAGGTTAGGTCATGGATTAAGGAATTGAAGAAGTCGAAAAAGGAAGAATGAAAGCAGTAGAAGTTAGAGAACTGGTCAAGGACTATGGGAACTTCAGGGCAATAAACGGAATCTCTTTTGAAGTAAACGAAGGGGAGATATTTGGTCTTATAGGTCCTAATGGTGCGGGAAAGACAACCGCATTGGAGTGGTGCTTAATATAAAGGATTATCATCGCTTACTTCAAGAGCTTGAGGAACTAGAGTCCATCCGTGCCTATGATGCAGCTAAAGCCTCGTGGGATGAAGTCATTCCCTTCGAACAAGCTGTGGCAGGAATTGAGCGTCACTGAACTTCACTCTTCCCTACAACCTTTTATATCTTGGGTAATTCTAAGCAGTGGATTACTATGATAACCATAAACGGTGGGGAGAAGTCGGGAAGTGGAACCATAGTCCGCTATTCTGTGGCGCTGGCTAGCCTGCTGGGTAAAGAAATAAGGATAGAAAATATCAGGGCTGGGAGGGATAAGCCAGGGCTGAGGGCGCAGCATCTTAAAGTGGTGCAGGCTTGCCAGGAGATGTGCCATGGGGTGGTGGACAATGCTGCGGTGGGCTCTAAGGAGATTACCTACACACCCAGAGCAAGGTTCAATGGAGGAGAGTACAGCTGGGATATAGGGACGGCGGGTTCAACCATCATGATGGCCCAGACGCTTTTGCCTTTGGCTTGCTTTGCCCGAAAGCCCTCCAAATTCAGGCTGGAAGGCGGGCTGTTTCAGGATTTTGCCCCTTCGGCTTATCATATGAAGTTTGTTTTGCTTCCGTTTCTAAAGCGAATGGGTGTCCGGGTTGAGATTGACATAATCCGTCCTGGCTATGTGCCAAGAGGCGGTGGGATTATAGAAGTTAGAGTTGAGCCGGTGGGGAAATTGAAGTCGTCAAATCTTACCGAGCAGGGGGAGATTTTCAGTATCAAAGGCATAGCTCTTTCCTCGCATTTGAAAGAAAAGAGGGTAAGCCAGAGGATGGCAGCGGAATGCCAGAGGGTATTAAGTTCTTATGGGTATAAAGCAGAAATTGAGAAAATCGAGGACGAAAGCTCCCTTCAAGAAGGGGCAGCCCTGGCGATATATGCCGAGACGAGCCTGGGTAACCGGATGGGTTCCGACAGGGCTGGGAGGCCAGGCAGAAGCTCAGAATCCATAGGAAGATATGTGGCTGAGGGGTTTATAGAAGATGTTAAAACTGGCGCCGCGGTTGATAGATATATCGCAGACCAACTCATAATCTATGCTGGCTTAGCCGAGGGGGTCACTGGGTATTCAGTCCCTCGCATTACTGAACATGTGGAGACAAACCTGTGGCTAATTGAGGAATTTCTAGGCGCCAGAACAAAAATCGATGGCAATCTGATAGAGATAGCGGGTATTGGCTTTGTCTGAAGGATGTTCAGGATGAGTTTGGCAGACAAGCTGGATTTTGCCACAATAATAGTGATTTTGAGGTAAATAATGGAAGATTTAATCAAGCGGGCAGCCAAGGATTTGGCGGAAAGTAAATATGCCATTGCGTTAACCGGGGCAGGCATGTCAACCGAATCAGGCATACCTGATTTCAGAGGACCAAAGGGCATCTGGACTACGAATAAAGAGGCAGAGGCTAAGGCTTATGAAAGATACGAGCTTTTCCTGAACAATCCCAGGGCATATTGGGAGGAAATGGTGGGGTTGCGGGGGACATACGGGACGTTTCATGAACAAATTAGGCAGGCTCAGCCAAATCCTGGTCACTATGCCCTAGCTAAGCTCGAAGCTCAGGGGATACTAAAGTGCGTAATCACGCAAAACATTGATGGTCTACATAAAAAGGCGGGGAGTAAGAGGGTTTTAGAATATCACGGCAGTGTCCATGCGCTGAGGTGTATTTCTTGCGGATCAAGATTTGCCTGGGAAGAAGTCCCCTTGGATGAGCTTCCGCCTCGCTGCAAGTGTGGTGCTGCCCTTAAGGATGATGTGGTTCACTTCAAGGAGCCAATACCTTTAGATGTCATGACGGAATCGGAAAACGAAGCTTTGGGATGTGACTTGATGCTTATCTGCGGAACATCAGCAGTGGTGTATCCTTTTGCCAATCTGCCCAGGATGGCAAGATTTCATTCGGGCGGATTAGTCACGGGCTTGGATGTAATGGGGCATAGGGCTAATGCGAAGATAATAGAGGTGAATGCGGACCCTACGCCACTCACTCACGAAGGCATATCAGACTATTTAATTCAGGGGAAGACAGGTGAGATATTGCCCAGGATAGTGGAAGAGGTTAAGAAAAGCATAAAGACATAAAAGCATCAAAGCTAATGTATGTATTGCTAATTACATGAATAAGCGTAATAAAGTTCTTCTGGGAGTTTTTACATCACTCTCTTTAGCCTGGGGTTAGGGGTGATGCCGGGCATTCTGCCTCTTTTGGCGATGGGTTTGCCTTCTATTTCGTGAAGGTCAGCGGTGAAGTCAATGGGCTTGGCATCGCTGATATAGCTACCAACAGCGAAAATATCCACAGGTGCCCCTTCATCGGTAAAATATCTGATTCGTTCTGGGTCAAGTCCCCCGCTGGCGACTATCTTCACATCTTTAAATCCCTCGAGGTCCAGCCAGGCCCTAACTTCCTTGACCAAGCCAGCAGTAACTCGACCTCTTTCTGAAGGTGTATCTAATCTTACGCCTTGTAACTTTCCTTGCATCGCTTTGGCCACAGTTACACTTTCTCTAACCTCATCCTCAAAAGTATCAACCAGAGCAATGCGTGGCACTTCGGAAGGCATATGCTTGTCGAAAGCAAGAGTGGCCTTAGCAGTGCTGTCCATAATAATGATGAGGGCGTGGGGAATAGTCCCTGTGGGTTGGATGTCGGCAAGTTTTGCTCCAGCGGCGCTGGCGCAGCCGGCGCAGCCTCCGACTATAGCGGAGTATTCCATAATGCCGACTACTGAGGGGTGGACATGGCGGGCCCCGAAGCTGATGACAGGAATGCCTCGGGCAGCATCAACGCATTCTCGGGCAGCGGTGGCCCAGCCGCTGCCATGGGAGAGTATGCCCAGATAAGCTGTTTCATAAGTTCCGTAGCTTTGATAAGGGGCTTTTATGCGCAAGACTACTTCTTTTCTGTCGAAAGGCTCGCCTTGAGATAATGCCCACACTTCACAATTATCCTCGGGAAGAACTTTGGCGAGCAAAGCTTTAACTTCTTCTATGCCGCACAAGATACCAGCTCGACGAGGAAATACCTCCATAGTTGCTACGGGATTAATCCTCTCTTTCTTAAGTATTTCCACGGTGCGGGGAAAATAGATGTCGGCAGTTTCCCCGTCCAACCATGAATCAGGAATTTCGAAACGAGGCGGAGAAACCTTAACTAAGGGTTTAATAAGCTTGGCTCCAAGCACCTTATCCATATAGTCCAGGGCGAAGGAGTGAGCTTTTTTGTCGAAGGAAGCAACACAATCAACGGGGACTTCAACTTCATAGTCTCTGTTTCTGGCATCAATTACTGCGTTCAGAACACAAATATGGGTGGTTACGCCACAGACGACTATGGTTTCGGGCTTGATTGCCTCCAGTCTCTTGTCTAAAGGAGTGTTGTAGAAACTGCTGAAAGTTCTTTTGGGTATTATTTCACCGGGATATTGCAAAAGCTCGGGTATGAGTTCAGCTTCCCCAGTACCTTCAATGCAATGAGGTGGGAACATTTTGAATTCCGGGTCGTTGGGTATATGGTGGTCACATAAATAGAAGATTTTCGAGCCCTGTTCTAACTCCCGCTCCAGTAATTTCTGGATGTTGGGTATGATATGACGGGCCTCGATGCCGCAATAAAGTGGATAACCTTCCTCGAGAAAGCCACGTAACATATCCGATACAATTACTACTCTAGCCATGGTGTTACCAATGCTCAGGCTCAGGTCTATAGCTTTCTTGCAAGAAAGCTATATAATCTTCTAACAAAGAACTTGCCTTCGTGCTGTCCTCCTTCCTTAAAACCTCTAAAGTGTTCTGGAGCATCTGTAGTTCGCTGTCTATTTGGGGTGCCAAATTGCAGATGTTGCCACAACAAGAACCCCACTCTGCCCTTGCCAGATGGGATTCCTTCATTTTTATCATATTTTCCACATCGGCAATACACTCCGCCCTTTTTTCCGGGTCAGCTATCTTCTCTCTAAGTGACATAACGCTGTGCATAGCTTCTTTGCTTATCATGAACATTTCTCACCCCCTTTACCTCTATAAACTCTAATCACTAATTTCTATCCCGATTTAATCGGGACAACATCCCAGTTCCTAAATATTTAGAGTTAAGGGATTTTGTGTTTGCCCAAGTCAGTGTCTGAAGTGGCGAACACCGGTAAATACCATGGCAACATTATACTTGTCTGCCAGCTCAATTACCTCTTTATCTCTTACCGAGCCACCGGGCTGGATAATGGCGGTAACTCCGTGCTTGATTGCCAATTCCGGGCCATCGGTAAAAGGGAGGAAGGCGTCTGAGGCAAGGACGCTGTCTTTAGCTCGGTCGCCAGCTCTTTTTAAAGCTAGCTCAACGCTTACCACTCGGCTCGGCTGTCCGGCTCCCATGCCTAACAATGTTTTGTCCTTGGCGATAACTATGGCGTTGGATTTTATGCCCTTAACCGCCTTCCAGGCAAAGAGCAGGTCTGATAACTCGGCATCTGAAGGCTGGCGCTTGCTTACTGTGCGAGGCTGAAGCTCCGACTCGGTTAACAGGTCTGGCGCTTGCGCTAGGAAGCCACCTCTGATGTAACGGAAATCGAAGCAGGATTCGGAGAGTGAAGGATGATGATAGGGGGCAACTTTAACAAGGCGTAGACTTTGTTTCTTTCTCAGTAATTCCAAGGCCTCCTTCTGATATTCTGGAGCAACAACGGCGTCGTAATGAGTCGCATCTATTTCCTTGGCGGTAGCTAAATCTATGCTTCGGTTACTGGCAACTATGCCGCCAAAGGAAGCTACAGGGTCGCCAGTTAAAGCCCGTCGATAAGCCTCAGCTAAATCATTATGGCAGGCAAGTCCGCAGGAATTATTGTGCTTCATTATGGCAATGGTGGGAGCAGTAAAATCGCTCAACACGTTTAAAGCAGCATCTAAATCGAGAAGGTTATTGAAGGAAATTTCGGGCCCGCCAAGCTGTTCCAGCGATGCCAGGTCGTCTTGCCTTTGTCTCACGTTTTGTTCAAGGTAAAAGGCAGCTTGCTGATGGGGATTCTCGCCATAGCGAAGGTTATGGCTCTTCTTTAAGGCTATGGTCATCTCTTCGGGAAAGGCTTCTTCGTTAAGGTATTGAGCAATGGCCGTATCATAAAGAGCAACATGCTGGAAAGCTTTCTGGGCTAACCGCTTCCTATATTCTGAATCTATATTGCCCTGGCGCAGCTTTTGCAAGATTGTATCGTAATCCCTGGGATCGACTACTACCAAGACAGAGGGGAAATTTTTGGCTGCGGAGCGAAGCATGCTTGGTCCGCCAATATCGATGTTCTCTAGCGCCTCGTCTAAGGAAACCCCGGCCTTGCTCACCGTTTCCACAAAGGGATAGAGGTTTACCACCACCATGTCAATGGGCTCAATGCGGTTCTGGGTTAGTTCCGATAGGTGCTGGGGAAGGTCACGTCGGGCTAAGATGCCTCCATGCACTGCGGGATGCAAAGTCTTCACCCGGCCATCGAGGATTTCGGGAAAACCAGTAAGCTCCGAGACGCTATGTATTTTTACTCCAGCAGCCTCTAAAGACTTCTTGGTGCCACCGGTGCTGAATATCTCAACGCCCAGTTCTTTTAGACCTCGGACAAAGTCAACTATGCCGGACTTGTCTGAAACACTAATTATGGCGCGCACAGAGCCTCCTTTAATTTATTATTACTCTTTCCTCGTCTTCTCTCTTAATTATCTCGCCGATAACTTTAGCCTGGGGCAAGATACTGACAATCTTGGCTACCTGCTGGGGGGAACAAACAATGGTCATGCCTACCCCCATATTAAACACTCGATACATCTCCGCTTCTTCTATAGCGCCGTTTTCTTGGACGAGCTTGAAAATTGGCGGTATATCCCAGGAGTCTTTATGAAGATGAACAGCGAGGCCTTGAGATAAGATGCGAGGTATATTCCCAATAAAGCCGCCACCGGTAATATGAGCTATACCTTTAATCAATGGCAAGGCTGGCTTAAGTTGCGGATAGTAGCAACGGTGGATCTGGAGCAATTCTTCACCGAGGCTCTTTCCTAGTTCAGGATAAAATTTGTTTAAGCACGAAGGGTTAGCATCTATACCGAAGACTCTTCGCGCTAATGAATAACCATTGGTATGTAAACCAGATGAAGGCAGGCCAAGGATTACGTCATCGGGAACAATGGAACTGCCGTCGATGATATTCTTTTTTTCCACCACTCCGACAATGAAACCTACCAAGTCGTAGCTTCTCTGGGAGTATATGCCGGGCATCTCGGCGGTTTCACCGCCAATTAACGAACAGCCAGCTTCTCGGCAGGCCTGGACTATACCCGAAATGATGGCTTCTATTTGCTCAGGCCTAAGTTTGCCCATGGCAATATAGTCGAGGAAGAAAAGGGGCTCGGCGCCACAACAAAGGATATCGTTCACGCAGTGGTTGACGATGTCAATGCCCACGGTATCGTTCTTGCCCAAAAGCGAGGCTATTTTGAGCTTGGTGCCTACTCCATCAGTGCTGGAGACCAAAACCGGCTCGGCATATCCTTTGAGCTGGAACATACTGCCGAAAAATCCTGAGTTGATGACTTCGGGTCGAAAAGTAGCTCGAGCTTGCTGGGTAACGATTCCCTTTACTTTGTCAGCAAGATGAATGTCTACACCAGCGAGAGCATAGGCATTGTTGCGAGTGAAACGAAGCGCTCTAGAGGTGGATTTCACTGAGTTCCTCCTGGGGGAGTACTTCCAAAGCTAGTTTGTCCATTTCTATTTGAACTGGAATGGGATATACTCCAGTAAAACAAGCAAGGCAGAAAATATCTCTGGGCAGGTCCACAGCTCGAATTAGGCCATCGAGGCTAAGGTATCCCAGCGAATCAGTGCCGAGGTATTCCCTGATTTCCGGGACAGTTTTCCTCGCGGCAATGAGTTCCCATCTGGTCGCCATATCTACCCCGAAGAAGCAGGGGTAGCGGATGGGAGGGGCGCAGATGCGGAGATGAACCTCTGCAGCACCTGCTTTTTTGAGCAGACTAACCACATGAGGAGTAGTGGTGCCACGAACAATACTGTCATCGACGACTACTAACCTTTTCCCAGCAATTATGCGGGAAAGGGGGTTGAATTTT
>JAUWYE010000106.1 GCA_030615965.1 Dehalococcoidia bacterium
GTAGCCATCATAGGTGTTGGTAATTGTGCCTCTTCCTTAGTGCAAGGAGTTCACTACTACAAGGATGCTAAGGAAGATGAATTTGTCCCCGGTCTAATGCATGTCAACCTGGGAGGCTATCATATATCTGATATCAACTTCGTGGCTGCCTTTGATATTGATAAAAACAAAGTAGGCAAGGATTTAGCTGAGGCTATTTTCATCAAACCAAACAACACAATTAAATTTTGTGATGTGCCTAAGACAGGCATCCGAGTTGAGCGGGGTATGACCCACGATGGACTGGGCAAGTATCTGTCTCAAATTATCACTAAGGCGCCAGGCCCGACTGCCAATATTGTAGACATACTCAAGAAGACCGCAACTGACGTGTTGATTAATTATCTGCCTGTAGGGAGCGAGGAGGCAACTAAATGGTATGTAGAGCAAGTGCTAACTGCCGGCTGCGGCTTCATCAATTGTATACCTGTTTTTACTGCACGTGAGCCTTATTGGCAAAATCGATTTGCCGAGCACAGACTCCCCCTCATCGGCGATGATATTAAATCCCAGGTTGGAGCCACCATCACCCATCGACTATTAACCAAGCTTTTCCGCGACCGTGGCGTCAAGTTAGAGCGAACTTACCAACTGAACTTTGGTGGCAATACCGATTTCTATAATATGCTAGAACGAGAGCGATTGGAATCTAAGAAGATTTCCAAGACCAATGCCGTTACCTCACAGTTAGACTATGTTCTTGATCCTGATAACATCTACGTTGGTCCCAGTGACTATGTGCCCTGGCTAACCGACCGCAAATTTTGCTACCTGAAGATGGAAGGCCGCGCCTTCGGCGATGTCCCTCTGAATCTAGAACTGAAGATGGAGGTATGGGATAGTCCTAATTCAGCCGGGGTAGTTATTGATGCCATAAGATGCTGTAAACTAGCCCTGGACCGTGGCTTAAGCGGAACCATAGTAGGACCTTCAGCTTATTTTATGAAATCTCCACCCATTCAATATTCTGACGAGGAAGCTCGTGTAAAAACCGAGGTATTTATAGCAGGACAAGGGCAAGAATGTCCTATCTCTCTACCTGAGCTAGAGTCAGTTGAAATTGAGGGATAAGCCGCCTTTATGCCAAAAATGCTAACTTCAAACGACCCAGCTTAAAAATAAATCTATTTTTGACCTTACTTATTGGAGCTTACTACGTTTGAGAAAGGTAGCAAGTTGCTCGAAGTTTCCCTCTCCACCATGTGGGTTAAAGGTAGATTTAGCCACATGGCAGGATTTGCCGCCAAAGCTAAAGAATTGGGCTTTACCCACATAGAAGCAAATGCCTCCATTTCCCCAAGAATGCTCAGTGAGCTTCTCAAGACCACAATTCCTATTTCAAGCATTCATTCTCCCTGTCCATCGATATTGTCATCCAGAGGAATCCCCATAAGTAGCCTCTCCTTAAGTTCTCTGGACGAGAGCGAGCGAATGGAGACTGTTAGCTTTACCAAGCAAACGATAGACCTTGCGGCAAGTGTGAGGGCCAGGGCTGTTGTCCTTCATATGGGTGAAGTGCCAATTGACCTGAGTTTACAAGATAGGCTGTATAAGCTTCACGATGGAGGCTACGCTCAAACCAAAGAATATAGCCAGGCTAAAGAAGAGCTAGTTTATCAACGCACTTCCCAAGCTCTTCATTACCTTGATGCAGCGAGGAAAAGTCTTCAAGAGCTTAGTGAATATAGCCGACAAAAGGGTATAATGTTGGGGCTTGAGACCAGATTCCATCCTCACGAGATACCCAATATGGACGAAATGGCAGAGCTACTTAACGAAGTATCAGAAAGCCCGGTGGGCTACTGGCATGACGTAGGGCATGCTGAAGTGCAACAGCAGCTTGGATTTAGCTTACATGAAGAATGGCTTTCACGGTTCAAAGACAGGATGGTCGGCATCCACTTGCACGACATTTTTGGCATTTCCGATCACCATGCCCCAGGAAAGGGAGACATGAATTGGGAAATGGTGGCCAAATATTTACCTCCGGGAATAGTAAAAGTTTGCGAAATCGGCGAGTGGAATGACGAAGAGCAAATGCAAGGAGTAGTCAATCTTCTTCAAAAGAAAGGGATAGTAAACTAGCTGGAAGAGCTGAATGAATTTAATAGATATTCGACGGAATTTAGCCTATCGTATTACCGATCCCATAGTCGGGATTTTGAGTAAAAGCGGGATAACGCCCAATGCTCTTACCCTTATCAGCCTGGCTCTGAATATAGTTACGGCCTATGTTATCGCTACGGGGCACTTTCTTCTTGGCGGGGTTTTAGTCTTAGTTTCAGGCTCATTTGACCTCCTTGACGGAGCCTTAGCTCGCTTCACCAAGCAAACTACAAAGTTTGGCGCCATTCTGGATTCAACGGTTGACCGCATTTCCGAAGCTGCGCTACTCTGTGGTCTCCTGATTTGGTATGTACCACAAGAAGACGCCAGCTTAAAAATCGTACTTATTTTTGTTGTTTTAATTGGTTCCTTCCTGGTCAGCTATATAAGGGCTAGGGCAGAAGGACTCGGCTGGCAATGTCAGGTTGGCTTGTTTACTAGAGCAGAACGGGTTATAGTATTAGCAATAGGTTTGCTGATAAATCAGATTTTTATTGCTTTATGTGTTCTGGTGGTCTTTGTCTTTATCACTGTAGTTCAAAGGTTAGTTTACCTATGGAAGCAAGGAAAAATTAAAGGTGATTAAGTGGCTGTTATAGTTATTGTGGGAGGGCAGTGGGGTGATGAAGGTAAAGGAAAGATAATTGACCTCTTAGCTGAGAAAGCAAAGCTAGTAGCTCGTTTCTCCGGGGGAGATAATGCTGGCCACACTGTGATCAACCCTTATGGCGAGTTCCGGCTGCATCTTGTCCCTTCGGGCATTTTTAACCCCCACGTAACTTGCATTATTGGCAATGGCGTAGCTATTAACCCAGCAGTGCTTCTTGGAGAAATAGCCGACCTGCGCAATCATGGTGTCGATACAAGTCGCCTCTTTATTAGTGACCGTGCTCACCTGGTCATGCCCTATCATACTCTTCTCGACGCACTGGAAGAGGAAAGGCGTAGTAAAGGAGCGTTGGGTACTACGCGCAGAGGAATTGGCCCTGTTTTTGCCGATAAAGTAGCTCGTTTGGGAATTCGTGCTGGAGATTTATTAGATAAGGATACATTTTGGGGCCGCTTGAGTGCAGCTCTTGAGTTTAAGAATATTATTTTAACAAAAGTATACCAGGTCTCACCCCTATCGTTGGAAGAAATTTATGACCAATACTGTCATTATGGGGAGCAACTAGCTCCTTTTATTCGGGAAACTAGTTCCATAATTCGCGAAGCGGCGACAAAAGGAGAGCCTGTTTTATTAGAAGGTGCCCAGGGAGCTTTACTTGACCCTGACTTTGGCACCTACCTCTATGTGACCTCTTCCTCACCATTGGCCGGGGCAGGCTGTATTGGAGTAGGCCTGGGCCCAAGGCAAATCGATCGTGTGGTGGGTGTGTTTAAAGCATACAGCACTAGAGTCGGGGCCGGCCCCATGTCCACAGAGCTCAAGGACGAAATTGGTGACTTTATCCGGGAAAAGGCTCATGAGTATGGTGCTACCACAGGAAGGCCACGAAGGTGCGGTTGGTTTGATGCTGTGGCAGGTCGTTTCAGCGTTCAAATAAATGGCCTTAGTGATATAGCTCTAACTCACCTCGATATCTACGATGGTTTCCCCTCAATTAAAATATGCACCGCCTACAAATTTAATGACGAGGTCCTAACTTCTTTCCCTAGAGATATAGCCATATTGGAAAAATGCCAACCTATCTACGAAGAATTGGATGGTTGGCAAGAATCAATAAGTGGAATCCGAAATTTTGAAAAGCTGCCGGTGGGAGCTCACAATTATATGTCCCGGCTTGAAGACCTCCTTTCCTGCCCCATCAGCCTCGTTTCCGTAGGACCAGATAGGAGGCAAATAATATTGATTAAAGACTTCTTCACCCGATAACCATCAGCCATCAGCCCCTGGGGATAGGCAAATCTATCTTATAGTTCTTTAGTGTCGCCTGTATAAGATCGGTTGATTTCTCATCAGGCTCAATTAGAGGCAAGCGAGGTTTACCCACTGAAAAACCTACATAATTCAGAGCCCACTTGACAGGCATAGGATTGGAAACAATGAACAGGGCATTTACCAGAGGTAATAAGTGTCGGTGGATTCTGGCTGCTTCTTGAGGCTTACCGTCAAGGAACTTCTCCATCATGTCCTTTATCTGGATTCCTACTAGATGAGAGGCGACGCTAATCACGCCATAACCGCCCAAAGCGAGTATGGGGAAAGTATCACTGTCATTGCCGCTGTAAACTAAGAAATCCTCTTTTGTTCTATGAATAATCTCAGCTAGCTGCCCAAGATTGCCACTGGCTTCCTTCACGCCCACAATATTATCAATTTGGCTCAGCTTGATTACCGTATCGGCAGCGAGGTTGGTAACCGTACGTGATGGCACATTATAGAGGATGCAAGGCAAGGTAGTACTCTGGGCAATGGCTTTAAAATGCTCCCACAAGCCTTGCTGGGTTGGCCGATTATAATAGGGAACTACCAAGAGACAAGCATCGACACCAGTTTTCTCCGCTTCCCTAGTTAATTCTTGGCTTTCTTTTGTATTATAGCTGCCTGTGCCAGCTATTACTGTTCCACGGTTACCCAACGCTGATTTCGTTTCAGCGAAAAGCCGTAGTTTCTCTTCCTTGCTCAGAGTAGGAGACTCACCAGTGGTGCCCGAGACCACCACCCCATCACTACCTGAATCCAGTAAAGATAGTGCCAGTCTCCTAGCTTGTTGATAGTCAACCTCGCCCTGAGCATCAAAAGGCGTAACCATAGCTGTTAATAAGCGACCCCGCCTATTTTTACCCCATAAATTCAAAGAGCTTTTGGGAACCCTTGGCCTATTCATTTAAACTAGCTAAACTCTTCTTAAGGCTTATCCAACCCCTCTCTATCCCCTCCTCAGCAATTTGTACAGCATTTAGCGCTGCCCCCTTACGCAGATTATCAGCCACTATCCACATAACAAGTCCGTTGGGATGCGAGATATCTTTTCTAATTCGCCCTACAAATACATGATCTGACCCACTAGCAGCCCAGGGTTGAGGGTAAAAACTGACGGTGGGGTCATCAAGTACCCTGACCCCAGGAGCTTGAGCCAAAATCCTCCTTGCTTCTTCAGAGGCGATGGGCGAACTAAATTCCACATTAACTGATTCACTATGCCCGAAGTAAACAGGAACTCGGACGCAAGTAGCCGAAATAGCTATGTCCTCAGTGTGCAGTATCTTCCGTGTTTCTTCCATCATTTTCTGTTCTTCCTTAGTATATCCATTATCCAAAAAGACACCGATTTCTGGCAGTACATTAAAAGCTATTTGATGAGAATAGACGTGAGGACAAATACGGCGCCCTTCCAAAACTAACCGTGCTTGATTTGTCACTTCTTTCAGAGCAGCACCGCCACTACTTGATACTGACTCGTAAGTGCTCACTACAATTCGCTTTATGGGATTGATCCTGTGCAAGGGAT
>JAUWYE010000064.1 GCA_030615965.1 Dehalococcoidia bacterium
AGAGCGAATAGCGAAACAATCGCTCCATAAGAGTGTGGGCAGTGGCAATTATCCCTAAAACAATAAACAGATATCCAATTAACTCAATTAGTGATTTTGAATCAAGCATACAGCTATTATAAATGATTTGTATTATTGACGTAAGTAGGAGAGATAATATATAAATATCAAGAAAGGAGGCAAGCGGTCTCCGCCTTTTCTACTGGCTGAATGGGGTTCAGGTGGTCGCCGGTTCAAATCCGGCCACCCCGACCAAAAAGTGGAAGGCTCATATCCGTGACGGCGGGTGAAATGGAAAAGATTATGGAAACAGGGGTAGCTGATGCGGCTACCCCTTATTAGTTGAGGAACAAATAGGTTTTAATCGTTAGCTAACTAAAAATCAGGCTTTCCCCTCGTAATCATCATATCAGCAAGAGGCATCCTCAACGATTTAATAGACCCTGTTGCAGCCCAACCAATCGCTAAGTGCAGAACCGGTTCAATATAATCGGGAAGGCCGTATTTCTCTTTGAAAGTTTTAGCCGTCTTATCTGTCTTAGATAGCCAAACAGCTCCCAAGCCCAAGGCATGGGCCATCAGACACATGTGGTCGACAGCGGCGGCACAATCAAGTAACTGATTATGGGGGACTAAGCGGTCGTGGCCGACTATTTCATAAATCCTCTTATCATAACAGACTACTATTAGAACGCACTGTTCCATGGGGGTGGGGATATCGCTCCACACCATTTTAGCCTCTTCAGGGTCTCTAATCACGATGAAGCGAACAATGTCAAGGTTACAGCCACACGGTGCTGCCCTGCCTGCCTCGAGGATTCTTTCAATCATATCGTCAGGGACCTTTTTACCACTCACCCAATCACGAAGTGAACGGCGTTCCCATATTAACTTATGTACAACTGCCATTTCCTGGTTGGTAAAAGGCGCGGGAAGGGACTCATCTATCTCGATTTTTTCACCAGCTCGAAGCTTCTCGGCAAGCGCAAGATACTTCTTGCCCCACTCAAAGTCCGGAGCATCATCCGAAAAGCCTCTTTCCTTCCAAATATCAAGGATTAATTGCGGCTGTAGTCCGAATCCGGGTGATAGCTTCTTCCTTCCCAGAAGGATTGGGAAAATTTCGACCTCTATAGTGTGATGTATTCGCTCGCGGAACAGAGCTCGAAGAAATACAGGGTCCATTCTCCTCAGGTCTTCTTTCGTATACTCGCCCCCAAACCACCAGATTTTCTCGGCTCCTATCATGCTGACCTCCTATTTAATATTTACTGCTGTTACCCTTCCTGCTCAGTCACCATTACTATTTCCGGGAAGGGTCTAGCCTTTTCCCGCAAAGCTGGTTACCTGACTTCCATTAAAGCACATCGTTAATGCTCTCTTGGTTACAATGTATGACATATCTTTTCTATACCGGGCACTAGCCCTAACATCAGATATGGGTTTTACTTCACTTGTAACTACTTTTGCCCCATCGTCAATTACCTGTTCACTTACCTTTTTCCCGGTCAGGTACTTCTCCGCTTTTGAGGCTCGAATGGGGGTGGGAGCCACTGCCCCCAAAGCTATCCTTACATCATCAAAAATCCCGTCTTTCACTTTAACCAACGTTGCTACCGAGACTATAGATAATGTGAATGCATTCCTTCGTCCTAACTTAATAAAGCACGAACCCGCAGTAGGCTCCGTGATGGGTATCTGGACCTCGGCGAGGATTTCCCCAGGTGCCAGTATTGTTTCCCCGGGGCCTGTAAAGAATTCCTTCAACGGCACTAACCGTTGCTTATCAATGCCTCTTATGTTGACCCTGGCGTCCAGCGCCAGAAGCGGCGGGGCAGTATCTGCGGCTGGAGAAGCGTTACATAAATTGCCACCTATAGTGCCTAGGTTTCTAACCTGTAATGAACCTGTCTGGCTTGCAGCCTCAGCCAGTATCGGCACGTGTTCTTTTACCACGGTCGACGCCCCGACTTCTGACAATTTCGTGACTGCTCCTATTCGTATCATGTCGTCCTCTTTAATTATGTAGTCCAGATCTTTTATCGAGCTTATGTCGATAATATGAATGTGCCCAGACGATGACATTCTACCCCGTCTAGCTGCTGGCACCAGGTCGGTACCACCAGCTATTATTTTGCAACCTTCTTTGAGCTCGCTTAGCAACTTTAGTGCCTGTTCCAATGCTATGGGACGATGATACTCCATTTCTGGTATCGCCCTTAACCCCACAAAATTCCTCATTATTTGACTCGGCCTCCTTTTAAGCGCTCTCACGTATATTCATTATTTACCACCAATTGCCAGAATCCTTGCACTTTTTCGCAGCTTTTATAGCTTTGATTATATGTATGTACCCCGTGCACCTACAAAGATTACCCTCGATGCCTCTCCTTAAGTCTTCGTCTGTGAAGTCCGCCAGATTATTCAACAAATAGTAAGCTGTCATAATAACGCCTGGAGTACAATAACCACATTGTACGGCGTGATTTTCAATGAATGCCAACATAAGGGGATGAAGTTCGTCACCCTTGAGCAAGCCTTCGACCGTGGTTATCTCTGCTCCATCAACTTGGGCAGCAAGGACTAGACATGAGCATACAGGCTTACCATTTAGCAATACAGTGCAGGCGCCACATTCTCCATCCTCGCAACCTCGGTGAACGCTCTTGATTTTCAGTTCATCCCTCAATATATCCAGAAGTGTGGACCGAGCCTCGACCTCCTGCTCATAAAGCTTACCATTCACTTTTGTTTTGATAGGCACCTTCATAATATCACCCCTCCTGGGATTCTAAAATCCACCGGCGTATCCTCTCCCTTGTTGCCGGCGATTCAGGGACTCGTATGTTAAATGGGGACAAGGCATCTTCTATGGCGTTTATAATAGCTGCCTTACTGGTTATTACCGGCGCCTCCCCTATACCTTTTTGCCCAAGCTCAGTGAAAGGCGAAGGGGTTTCAATATGCCCCATAACAATATCTGGTGAATCCTGAGCAGTGGGCATCACATAATCAGTATACGAGTTGTTAAGTAATTCTCCGCTCCTGGTGTAAACTAATTCTTCCGATAGTGCTTCACCGATACCTTGGACTATGCCACCAAATATTTGCCCCTCTACAACATCTTTATCCAGGAGTGTACCAGCATCGTGCACGTGTGCGTATTTCAATATGCTCACCGCGCCTGTTTCCACGTCCACCTCTACCACAGCGATATCTGCACCAGAGCAATATGTAGCATATGTGCTGGTCGGGTTTTGGGCAGTATTAGGGCTAAACCATGATGCTGACACGTCAAGCAAGATTTCATGCTTTACTTGCATATCATGTGGTAGTCCTCTTGGGCCCGGGCGGAAATAGGCACAGTCCGCTAACTCTTTCAGTGACATTCTCTTAGTCGGGTCCTTTGTTGAATGGAAAACACCATCCGTTATATCTATATGTGCCGGTTCTTCATTCAGAAAGTGACCGGCAAATTTTATCATTCTTACTCTCAATTCCCTAGCTGCCCTTATCAGAGCACCGGTGGGGTAAACAGCGCCCCTGCTGGAATATACTCCGCTCCCAGGCATATCTGAGGAATCTCGTTTTACTTCGATGTCGTCAATTTTTGCGCCTAAAATATTTGCAACCACCTTAGTCCTAGTAATGGTAGACCCTTGTCCTATTTCAGTCTGGTCATTTTCCACCTCAACTAACCCGTCACTGGTTATTCTAACCCGAGCCTGTGTTAGTCCACCATAAATACAATGAGGTGCGGCTACACCTGCGGGCTCTACCATGAATGCCACCCCCACCCCGATATATTTGCCTTGCTTCCTAGCTTGCCTCTGTTTCTCCCTCCATAAGTCGACTTTGCCCAGTTTCAAGGCTTTTTTCAATACGGCGGGATAATCACCGCTATCATACACATACCCTGAAATTTGCTTATAGGGAAACTGGTGAGGTTGTATAAAGTTCCCCAACCTTATCTGCTCTGGCTCTATATTGAGTTCACGAGACACGATTTGCATTATTCGTTCCATGAACTTTATCCCTTTATCCTTACCGTATCCCCTATAAGCGCAGTAAGGTGACTTGTTAGTAACAACACCACAAGCTTCGATTTTTAGTCCCTTAAAAAGCCGGTAAGCATTTGGTACTGAACAACAGGCCGGAATGATGCCCATTGCTGCTGAGCCCCTGTTTGTGCCTTCTACACCTAAGTCCTTTACAAACTTAGCTTTGACCCCAAGGATGCTCCCGTCATTCTTCACGGCAACTTCACCCTCCCAGGTGACATCCCTGTTATGAGAACCCGTCAGGAATAACTCTCTTTTGCTTTCGACCCACTTTACAGGCCTCCCGGTTACGATAGAACCTAAGCCAACCACGGTATCCTTCCACCAATTTAATTTGTTTCCAAATGCCCCTCCAACGTCTGCAACTACAATTCTCACCTTGTTGGTAGGCAGGCGTAACGCGCTAGATATGTATTGTCGCCCAAGAAAAGGAGCTTGCGTTGAGCTCCACATATTCAACATTCCTGTTATCCTATCATATGAAGCAACGCAGCCTCTCGCCTCTATAGGAAAACCTGAAACCCTACCCTCATGCCACGAGACTCGGAGTATGCGGTCAGCCTCCTTAAATGCTGCATCAATATCACCGAAGTTAAACTCTAAATGCACCTGCATATTATCTTCCCATTCTTCGTAAACTAATGGACTCCCTGGTTGCATAGCCTCATTGACATCGCTTACAGGAGGTAGAAGTTCATATTCAATGTCTATCAGGTCCGCAGCATCAAGAGCAATATATGGATGCTCAGCTATAATTGCTGCCACTGGTTCACCCTGAAATCTCACTTTGTCAACAGCTAAGGGATATACTTTTGGGGTTCGCCAGTGCCAACCGATAGCCTCGTAGTTAGAGGTTGCCGGCAAAGGGTCCATTAATTTGGCAACTTCCTTGCCAGTTATAATTGCCAACACCCCATTCAGCCTTAAAGCCCTACTAACATCAACACTCTTTATTCTTGCATGAGCATATGGGCTGCCAACAAATATACAGTGCGCCATGTTCGGTAATTCTATATCGTCAACATAAAATCCCTTTCCTGAGACAAGACGCCTTTCCCTTTCTTCCATCACCTTCCTCCTTAAGAAGTGATTTGGCGGAAAACTGGCAAGCTATCGCCATTCATCTGCCGTTTTCCACTGCCTCCTCTTACCACTTTCCGGGGTGGCTTTTATCTCCAAGCAGAACATGGAAAAGCCTTCAACACTAATTATTAAGGTCTTTAAAAGGAACCGGTTTGGGCTCGTAAACCATGACTCCAAGCTTGGTCGGCCTGTAAGCGTTACAAGGGTTGGCTTCTTGAGGACAGTTGAAAATAGCTATAATATCGTCCATTTCAGCACGAAGTGCGATAAAATCCCCTGGCTTGGAAATCGGTTGTTCAATAACTGTGCTTCCATCTGACTGAATCTTTATTGCTCAGTTCAGCCACCTCTCAGAAAAATGGCACCTTCAGGGCAAACACAAGTACAAATCCCGCAGCCCCGGCACTCATCAACTACCAACCTACCATCCTCTACCTTAAGAACATTGTAAAAGCAAGTTTCTACACATTTCTCACACAGGTTACACAGGTCTTGGTCAACTTCTGCTTTCTCTTTAGGGAATTCCTCCATTACCGCATAGGTAAGAGCCTTTTTGGCTACTATGCCAACTATTTCCCCTGCAGTCTTATATCCCTTTCTATCCAGAAAGTCATTCAGTTCCCTTATAGTCTTAGCTATCCACCCATAACCCTCAGCCATAATGACTGAGCACATCTGAACAACAGTGGCTCCAGCCATCATAAACTCAGCCACATCCTGAGCATCGTAGGCGCCGTTTGAACCACTTATGGGAATGCCCAGGTCTCTGTAAATTTGATAGACCCACCTTAGGCTCAGGGGCTTTACCCAGGGTCCACCTACTCCGGCTGAGCCATAGAGGTAAGGCTCAGCCTTCTCCACATCCACAGAGAACCCCACAAAGCGGTTCATCACAGTGACTGCTGAAGCCCCGGCCTTCTTCACTGCTTCAGCTATCTCCACTGCATCGGCAACCTGAGGGGTGAGCTTAACTATTATGGGAATGGAGACATTTTGGGTAATGGCTTTAACAATGTCTGAAGCCAATTCCTTATCTTGACCCACCAGCATCCCGGTTTTAGTTTTTTCTATTTGAGAGGAATGAGGGCAACCGAAGTTCAACTCCATCATCCTAACGCCGGTTTCTTCCGTCATCCTAGCTAATTTAACCCAACCCGGTACCTCGGTGGAGGCAATGCTACCAATCACCACACAACCCTCTTTATCGCCCATCTCTCTAGCCTGCTCAATCTCTTTAAGCCATACTTCAGTCGCCTCGTCCTGTAACCCAGTCCTACCGTACATCGTAAAAAGACGCGGGATAGCCCCCTGGCAGACTTGGTGCTTCTCATCTAAGAATCTCCATCTTGTTTGGGCACTCAGTCTCTTCATAGATTCGGAGTCGGTAAGGGTCTTGACCACCAATCCGCCGGCTCCGTTTTCTATCACTCTCTGCATGTTTCTCAAGGAAAACGTAGGCTCACCTGAAGAAGCCAGCACCGGGTTTTTAAACTCCACTCCCAAGAAGTTTACCCTTAAATCAGCCATCCTCTTTCTCCTTACCTCTTTTGACAATAAGGCTTAGTCCAAGTAATCCAGAAGCTTAACCTTATATCTACACCACAACGAATCACTGGTTTTGGGATTATGCAATTCCACCTCAAAGCTGTTTCCGTAGATTACTTCTCCGCCTAAGGCGGGGACAGTTCCGGAGTAGATGACCATGCCGTTTAAGTCCTCATCCTTTACCTTGCTTCTAACAAAGGCGAGAATATCCTCAGCACTCATAATTGATGATAGCTTTGTCTCTTGATAGAGTATCCTTTGGCCACCCTTTTCCGTCCAGCTTCTTAGAATTAAGTCATCCCAGACTTCCTTAACTTCCTCATAATGCCAGACAACTGAAGAAATCACATTGGGGCAAATCTGCTTGGCTTTGATAATACTTGAAGCCTCCAGCTTCCTATCCGTGTGGTCACTCCCCACCCCCACATATATTTTTCCCTCCTCTAACAGGAGGACAAATTCTGCCTCTCCAGAGGTGAATTCATCCACCACTTCCAACATGTTACCGGTGGTTATCAAGTAAGATGCCACAGGGTAAAGAGCAGGGGTTTCCTCGGGAACAGGAACGTCTTCTTTTTTTAGTTCCTCGATGTGTCTCCTAACGGCCTCCCGGTCTCTGCCTACATAGCCAGCGTTAACCATGCGCCTCACCGAGAAGCTGACCGGCTCGGCTCCACCCTTTTTGCTCAGTGTGAGATTTAAAACTTTCATAAGCATCCTTTATCAGAGAGGGGACTATTTTTCATATGTTCTTATCTCAAGCGTCATCATCCCGTCCGGGGAGTTATAAGGTCCGTGCTCCATGCCAGGACGACGATAGCCATAATACCCCGCTTTCAGAGTCAAATTTTTCCCTAAATCTATCAGTGTTCCTGAAAGAATATAAATCTCCTCACAAAAATCATGTCTCAAAACTTCATTAAATACTGTACCCGGCTCATACCTTAACAGTCGAGTAACACTTCCTGTTTCCGGATCTTCGTTGAGAACCTTCTCGTATACCCCTGGGTAGCCTTCTATCGCTTTCCAAGGAATACTTTCTGTCTCATGAATTTCCTGCTGTTCTTTGGCCATATTTTACTCCTTGTTTTTGTTTTCCCCTAGTTTATAGCCTTTATTCAACACCTGCAAGTTAATCCCCTGCTAAACTCCTGGCCTCTTCAGTAAAAGGGAGGAAAAAACTCTAGCCTAGGTTTCAGGGGTATCCCTGATATAAGTAGAGTCCAAGTAATTATAGCGGGGTTTACCCACCTGTCAAGAGATGGAGACCTCTGTAAACAACTGTGCGGTGGAAAAACCCGGAGAAAATAATTTAGCTGGTGGCAGCTATATTAGTGGCGCCTTGTCATTCACAGGCAACAGGACTTTGGGGCAGATAGTTGATGCTAATTGCACATTCCATCGACCGGGGTAGTCTAGAGCACCTGCTGTTTGACGAACACTCTTGGATAAGATAGAGTTAACTTGTTGGTCTTGAGTAGGGGATAAGTAACTCCGGTAAAGCTGGAATAAGCTGCTTCTTCTCAAAGTTCCCGGACAGAACCCCTAAGGCAATAAGACAAAATGAGCCGATAATGATATCAGCGATACTCCTGGCTGCTGGCGAATCAAAGCGCATGGGTGAGCTAAAGCAACTGATGCCCTTTGGCCAAAATACTACTATTGTAGAACAAGCCATTGATAGCCTTTTAAGTTCGGCAGTAAATGAGGTTATTGTGGTGGTGGGTTATAGGGCTGAAGAAGTGATAAAGAGCATAGTCGGTAAACCAGTTAAGATAGCTATAAATCCAAATTACCGGCAGGGGATGAGTACATCTATAATAGCTGGACTAAACCTAGTTGATAGCCGAGCCCAAGCGGTTATGCTAACATTAGGTGACCAGCCACTTATAAATAGCCAGACTATCAATAGATTGATAGAGGAATTCCATAACCATGAT
>JAUWYE010000050.1 GCA_030615965.1 Dehalococcoidia bacterium
TTCTTCCATGGACCTACCTTCTTCAAGATAATCTGTCTCATTCAAAATCGATGCTAATGTAATTATAGAGTCTATTGCAGGAGTTGGTACATCTACTTCCTTAGCAAATAACGATATTGGGACCAAGCCATAGGGAACATCCTCAGACACGTAGCGGTAGTGAAGATCCTTCGGTGCATCCGGCCCTCTACCTCCATGTGCTCTACTGTGTGTGACAAAGTCATGGAGGTCTATTCCTGGCTTTTCTGATTGATAAAAATGCTTTAAGTAATCATGTGTTGACATCAATTTAAATCCTACTTTTTCAGCTACCCTAATTTTCTCCTCGTCCATTGTCTGCATAACTCTACAAACAGACTCAGTCATTCCCTCCCAGTAGAACATAAAATCTCCTTTAGTGTCCTCAATGCGGCCTGCGTTGAGGACAGCTGCTGGGCAGTGCAATATTTGATTTATGTTTCCAAAGCTGACCTCTAGTACGTTTCCTTGAGGAACTAAGCTGGAATATATGTCTCTTAGAGATTGTACGACAACATCGTTATCGGTGGCTGGCAGAGCAGCCACAAACATGACGTCCTTAACGTAGTGAATCTCCACATTTGTCGGGCTTATTTTCATGCACGCGTATAGCAATGATGCTGTACCTGCAATCTTTATGTCTTTTTTTACACCTTCGCTGTTGAGCATCTTGCGGAAGACGAGAGAGGCAAAGTTGTCAGGGTTAAACACCACTACTTGCCCATCTTCAAGATACGGCAAAGCCCTCTCCATTATTATTGATTGTGCGAATGCTGGCACAACTACCATCACAACATCCGCACCTAGCATTACCTCTCCGATATCTGTACTTACTTTTGAGAGTCTTCCAAATCCCTCAAACTTACCGCTGAGCTCTATACCACCCGCTTCCTTAATTCCTTCAACCCCAAATTTCGGATCTTCGTAAAGTCCCACTTCAAATCCCTTTGTGGCTAGATGCCCAGCAAAAGCACATCCACCATTTCCTGCTCCTAATACTGCTACTTTTTTAGCCATTAGATTCCCTTCTTCTTTATTTAGCTATTATGATTTCGTTACTGTGTATCTTTCTACATTCTCTTCGTTAAGTTCAACCCCTAGACCGGGACCATCTGGTATTTTTACATAGCCTTCTTTATCTACCGTAATTGGGTTTTTCAGCGTGGCGTCTCTTACTTCCGGTACCCAGATAGGTGGGTGGAAGTTATATTCCACATAAGGAGAATCTATCGAACCTATCACTTGAAGAGTTGCCGCTAGTGCAAGACCCGGACCCCAAAAGTGAGGTATGCAACATCTTCCATGCACTTCAGCTAAGAAAGCTATCTTCTTAAGTTCTGAGATTCCACCAGCATACTGTACGTCGGGCTCAACTATATCAAGGGCACCTTTTTCTAATACAGTCTTAAAGCTTTGCCACCCAGCCATTGCTCCCCCGCCCGCTATTTCGATATCCACAGAGCTACAAAGTCTAGAAGCCAGCTCAGGGTTATGGATGTGTGGCAGCGGCTCTTCAAGAAATACAACATTGTACTTTTCAAGTCCTCTGGCTAATTCTAGAGCTGTGTTGTAATCATAAGGATGCGACGTGGGCCAGGCTTTCATAGCATCTATCATTATGTCTAAGTCATCTCCTAATTCATTCCTTATAGCCTCTACAACAGCAAGTGTGTTTTTAGGTCCTTCCTTCCCCCATCTAGCACCTATATGTAATTTTACTGCCTTAAAGTCTGCATCACACACGCTCTTTATGAAATCTACCCATCCTTGTGGCGTTAACAGTGGGTAAGGTTCAAGAACAGAAGCATATGCCTTGACCTTATCCTTCGTTGCTCCTAGAATCTTGAAGAGTGGTAAACCAGCCTTTTTACCAAGTATATCCCATAAGGCCATTTCTACAGAGCAAGGCCGAGGAGTTGAATAGGTAGCAGGAGGTTGTAAGTTAATAGCTCTTGAGAATTTTTCGATGAGTAGAGGGTCGACAATTCCATTGACTAGAAAGGGCTCCACTGAACTTTTAACATATTTTTCCCATCCTGCAGTCATATTAGGATTGTACACATTCTGAGCTCCTATCCCTGTTATACCTTCATCTGTAAATACCTTAACAAGGTATGAACTAAAGCTCCTTTCTGGTTCGTCAGTAAATAGAGATGAAGCATCTAGAAACTCCTCGGGAAATGGTATTTCCAGTAATCTAATTTCCAGGCTGGTAACTTTCATAGAAACCTCCACTACATATATTTGAAAGGTCCTTAAGATGCTCCCCAGCTTGCTGGGGGCATCTCACTTTTCCTCTTTCCTCATAGCGACTACCTTGTAATTACTTTACTAGCTAGTTGAAGTATCACAGCTTTAATTATTATTTTAGCCCCAGGAATTTTTCCGCGTTTCCACCTAAGAATGCTTCAATGTCTACCTTCGTGAGGACTGGTTCCACGCCAAGCCTCTGAGTCTCGGCGGGGAAACTTCGGTACATATCTAGTTCAACCTTTCGAGGAGCCCACGGGTAGTCTGTACCCCATAGACACCTATCCAGTATCCCTGCCCACTTGGCATGTTGAAGGAATTCCATGATTTTGAATGGGGGGTATGTACTGCGTAAGAAAGTAAAATCCAAATAGATATTAGGCCAATTCACAGCTAGATGAAGGGCTTTATCCCACGTCCCTCCCAAACCGGCATGGTCCACTGTAATTTTTAACTCCGGAAACTTTTCCAGCACATGCCACAAGAGAGCTGGGTCTTGCTTTTCCATGTAAGTCCAGGGTAAAAAAGTAAATCCTGTGTGGATAGATAATGGAATACCGCGCTCGCGAGCGAGCTCTTCACACCTTTTGTATATTGGATCGAGTATCTCATCATCCAGTGCAATCCCACAGTAAGCCAAGGTAAACTCTCCTATTCCCCTTAGTCCTAGTTCGTTGATAGCCCTATCTATTTCGCGAACAGCTCGGTCACCTCCTCGCGGGTCGATCGAAGCGAAGCCTATGAACCTATCGGGATGCTTATTCTGAGCTTCCGCAATGTAGTCATTTGAAGTGTGTGCCCAGCCGGCTTCGGGATGGGATGGCTCTTTTATATAGCTACCCAGAAGAATGCTTCTGTCGACACCATTTCTGTCCATGTCTTCAAGGTTGTCTTCGTATGGGCTGTCAAGGTCTTCTTTCCTCCATTTTCGGCTGGGGTCCCGCCAATATGGAATATCAGCTAGACTATCTGTAATCTTTTCGGCCCACTTCTCAGAGACATCTTGAGGATAACGCCGTATATGAGTGTGCGTATCAATTACTGACACTTTTCCCTCCTTAATTCTTCATTGTTTTATACATATCTTTACCTTATTCTAATCAAATCATAATACTTATCTCCTTATAATAATAAGACTAGAGTCCGAAAACTACGTCAGGGAGCCATAGGGCTAATTGAGGGAAAAACAGAACTAAGAGCAACCCAATAGTCTGAAGTCCTATAAAGGGTAAGATGGAGCGGTAAATATCCATCATAGTTACCCCAGGAGGAGCCACTCCCTTCATATAAAATAGGGTAAAGCCGAAGGGTGGAGTCAAGTAACCCACCTGCATATTGACTATGAACAGGACACCAAACCATACTGGGTCGTAGCCTAAGCTAATGAGTATTGGCATATAAATAGGAATGGTAAGGAAAAGCATTGTTACCTCATCCACGACGCATCCGAGGATGAAGTAGGTCAACATCATTATGAGGACAATAACAAAGGGGGTTACTTCTAGGCCGAGTATCGCCTCTTTTATTAGATTTGAACCCCCTGTTGAGACAAAGATGTTAGCAAAACTCATGGCTCCAAAGATGATCCACATAATCATCCCGCTAACCGTGATGGTTCTGTAGAGAGCTTCTTTCACCATTTGCCAGTTGAGCCTGCGGTTAATAGCGGCACAGACTATAGCACCGAAAGCGCCAACTGCAGCAGCCTCGGTGGGAGAAGCAATTCCGGCAAAAATTGACCCTAGAACCGAAACGATAAGCAGGATAGGCAAGATTAGCCCTCTGCTTAACGCTATTTTCTGCCCAAACGAAACCCTTTCCTCTTTGGGTAGAGCAGGTCCGAGTTCTGGCTTAAGGTAACAACGTATACCGATGTAGCTTCCATAAAGGAAAGAAAGGATGAGACCAGGAATTAGTCCGCCAGCAAAAAGCCTTCCTATAGATGTCTTGGTTAACATACCATAGATAATAAATGAAATGCTGGGAGGAATAAGAATCCCCAGTGCCCCTCCTGCCAGTATGGGACCTATGGCTATGGTCTTATTATAGCCAAGCCTTAGCATAATGGGGAGGGCAATGATTCCCATAGTGACAACGCCGGCGGTGCTCACTCCTGACATGGCAGCAATCATAGTACAGATGAACACCGTGGCTATTGCCAGCCCACCCTTTAGCGGCCCCATCCATTGCAGCATAGCAGTGTAGAGACTATCAGCTATACCAGACCTTTCCAACACAACTGCCATTAAGATAAATAGAGGCATAGCAATCATAATTAAACTGCGCATATAACTAAGAGTGGCAAGGGCAGTGAAAGCAAGGGTACCGGGGCCCAAGAAAATCAAGGCAACTATTACGGCAGTACCGCCAAGGGTAAATGCCATCGGCAATCCTAAAGCTAGACCGAAGAATAAGCCAGCAAACAGAATTGCTATCGGGAGCCAAAACATACCTTCCATTATGCCAGTTCCCTCCCTCTAACAGCCATACTGAGAGCCCGGATGAAGTGGGCTAATCCCTGAAGGAGTATGAGAAAAGCACCCAAGGGTACAAGGCATTTAACCGGGTACACTGGAGGATGCCAAGGGGAAATGGAGGTCTCCCTCAGTTCAATAGAATGTAAGGCCATCTGCACACCGTACACCAGTATCGTACCAACAAACAAAAAAAACATTATGGAGGTCACCAAGTCCAAAATCGCTCTAGTTCGTGGTGAGAAGTGCCTATAAATAACGTCCACCGAGATGTGCTGGCGTTTAAAAAGGACATATGCCCCAGCGAGTACTGAATAGGCGCCAAAAAGGTGCTGGCTTGTTTCGTGAACCCAGATGGTAGGGGCATTGAATACATACCTCAACGTTATTTCAAAAAGCAGTAGGCCCATTACAATAAGGATGAATATACTCAATCCCTTGCCCGTCCACTCACTGACAGTATCAACACCATGTAAAACACGCCTCATCCTCTACCCCCTTTATGAGCAGATAAAATCATCTCCTACAAAAAACGCTCCCTAGGATAGAGGATAGAGGGAGCGTTTTTTGTCATACTAGACCACTAGGGCTCCTATTACTCCCAATACCCCCACTCTTTCAGAACTGGTTCGAGCAGGGTGTACAGCTCATCAACAGCCGGGTCTGTGCGATATGCTTGTGTCTTAAGCCTAAATCCCTCATACCATTCATCGCAATCTTCATCCGACCACTCTATTATTTCCATTCCGTATTCCTCTGCCTGCCTCCAAGCATCGGCCATAGCAAGCTGCCCATCCAAGGCGCCTAGCACGGTTGAGCTTCTAATGGCTGTTTGCACTATACTTTTGAGGTCATCGGGAAGCCCATTCCATACTGTCCCGCTCACACAGAAGGGAATAGCGCACGTCTCTCCCGTCAGTGGTTTTTTGGTCCAGTACTTGGTAACCTCATGGAAGCCCATACCAATCATGGTGGGCACCCCTCCATAGTTGCAGCCGTCAACAACACCTGTAGCCAGTAGGGTGTAAATCTCATCCCCTGGGCACCAAATTGTCGCTGCTCCAAAGTGAGCCAAAACTTCAGCTCTTACCTCGGAAGACCTCCATGGCACTCCATCGAGGTCGGTTATACTATAAATCGGAACATTTGAGCACAGTGGGCCATCTACTGCGACATAACTATATCCGACCAGATATATATCGCCATAGTTGGCATATGTATCTCGGATCAACTCTATGATTTGTCCACCTTCATAGTCCTCGTACAGATATTTGGCCTCCGCTTTATTTACGGGAGCGTAAAAAATATCAGCACTCACAGCTGTAATAGGGATTTTCCCTGAAAAGTACCCTGGGTACCAAAACATTGCCGGGGTGACACCCATGGCTACAGCATCTAGCTGCTCTTCGACGGGGCATACTGCTCCGGGTACAGTTGGCGTCGCCACTATACGCCCGTCAGAATTTCTCGTAATGACATCAGCAATATGGACCAGGCAATCCCAAATCATCCCTGCAGAAGCATAAGTTGCTGGAAACCACTCCAACACCTCGCCTGGTGCCTTTAGGGCAGTAATCTCAGCCTCCAGGTCGGCAACATCATCCTCCAACCCGGCAGACTTTGCCTTCTCTGCAGATAACTTTGATTCCAACTCAGCAATCTCCTCGGTAGCCTCCTCTGGTGTCGCTGGACCACAGCTTGCCACCAGCGGCAGTGCCAGCATCAGGGCTAGACAAACACTACCAAGCATCATCAATAGTCTTTTCCTTTTCATTTTGATACTCCTTAATTAAGTTTAGTCATCCCGGGTATCCATCTAACTAGCTCATTTCTCACCCCCTGCTGGGTCTCCCCGCTTACTTCTAATAACCTGCTTGGCAGTCGACCGCTTTAATCAAGCCTATGCATTCCATTTCGACGAGCATATCTGGATTTACCAAGCCCATTATAATTAATAGTGATTTCTCCGTTCTCTACTCTGCTATAAGCTTTGCTTCTCTTATGTAGTTGTACACCGTGTATCTTGAAATACCCATTAGCTTAGCAGCAATATCAATTGCTCCTGTTACTTTAAAGATCCCTCTTGTGTACAACTCCCTTACGGCTACTTTGTTTTTCTCGGTAGGAGACATTCCCCTCTGGCTGCTCATGCGGATTATTACTGTTTCGAACATTTGGCTCACTAGTTCCTCCACGGTCAATGAGAAATGTTCAATCACACTCACGGGAAGTTTACTATCACGTGACAACGATTCATTGACGCAACTTAACAATGGGAGAGATAAATCGACATTAATGCATACGAAACCAATTGGCTTACCCTTATCGTTTCTAATTAGTATACCAACCGACTTTAATAGCCTTCCATCAGCCTGTTTGATAAAGTAGCTATCAGTCACACCCTTTCCCAATGAGTCAGCGTTCTCTAGTAGCTCTATACCAAAATTAGTTAGGGGAGCACCCACCTTTCGTCCGGTAACATGCCCATTAACTATTTTGATAACCGAATGACTGATGTCTTCCAAACGATGAAGAACTACTTCGCAGTTACTCCCGAATAGTTCAGCTATACCATCTATGACCGGTTCCAAAGCATGCATAATTTTTTTATCCTCTTTGTTCAATGTCTTGCTCGATTTAGCCATACTACCACCTGCCAAGTAATTTTGCTTAAATTGTTTTAGCATAATATGTGAGATTTGTCAACCCCCTTTTCGGCCAATTTTTGGTGAATCCCTAAAAATTGTTTACCCCCACTCATCCTACTGCTGATAAGGGAAAGGGACGTCGCCCCTTTCAAACCAGACGTCCAAACTTTCTCTGTTCAAAACCCCGGGAAGGGGCTTTATTTTTGATTACAGGGCTTGAGGCCCTTGGCATCCAGGCCGCTATCCACTGTGCTTCCTTAGCGCCACCAGCACCTCGTCAATCCTTTGCCTGTGTCTCGGGCTCAAGCGAGCTGTTTGAACACACTGCCTGACATCAGCATTCTGCCCATGGAGTTGCCACAGTACCATGGCAGTGTATTCGGCATTTTCTAGGTTGGTGTTTTCCCTTGTCGTCAGCACCCTTTGCGATACCTCAATAAACTCCTGTTCCGTATATGGAGCAAAGTGAAGCTTGGTGAAGCGAGAGAGAAGGTCTTGGGACAGCTTCTCCACCTTAATCCCGGCAACAAATACCCGAGTATTAAAGGTCACAAAAGTATCAGCAGGGACCAAGACGTAGAGGTTTTGCTCAATATGTGCCGAAGGTCATATGCCAGAGTTGTTCGCAAAGTCACGGTCAATCAGAAAAACATTAATAAGCTTTTAAGCCCCTCAACTCCAGCCCCACAAACGCAAGTAGCAGGTTACCACTGTGGAGCACTAAAAACCTACACTTGTTTTTCCTTAATTGCACCTTTTAGCGGAATGTTCAACGAACTTAGGGTTGACAAATTTACTAACTAGTGATATAGCTATTGCTGATGGGTTGAAATGGTTACCGTGAGTGGAGAGGCTAGACAAGGAAATACATAAAACTGAGGCCGAGTATTTTAAAGAAAGCCCGCCTGAGGGCCGTTAGTTCTGACAAGACACTGGGACAGTGGCTTAAGGAAACAATAGACGAGGAGATTAAAAGGGAACAAAAGAAGGCTAAATAGGAAAGACCTGCGGGAGCAGGTCTTTCCTGGAGTGAGTAATGGGGTATATTTGCTTTAGTTGTAAAGCAATCATAAATATAAGTCAAACAAAAGGGCTCAGGCACCCCAAGTGTGGGTGTATCTTTGAGCCCTTCGACTTTATTAAGGCGTAGAGAAGCTCGCAGGGGTCTAGGAGGTGAGCGATGACAGTCATAGCAAGGAGGGCAAGATGCACCTGACAAGAGAAGAGAGCGAGATGCTGGAAGGCAAGCTTGGTTATCCCGTCCAGAAATCTATGGAGTTGTTGGTCAGATTCGGGGAGATTTACGGAGCCGAAAGGTTGACTAGCGTTAGCAGTGTCCATTTGGTGGGAGGGAGTATCGTCAGTGATGGTAAGGCAGCAGCTTTGTATGTTGAAGAATTAGTCAATAAGGGCGGGAAATTTGTAGTAAATACCACTCTGGACCCAGGTGATGTTGAGCCCGTTTACTGGAGGGAGCTGGGTATCTCAGAGGAGACTTTTAGAGACCAGATGGCTTACAGCAAATTATATGAGCGGCTGGGAACGATCATGTGTCATACGTGTACACCATATGACATAGGTCACATCCCACGAATGGGTGAGCACATTGCCTGGGGTGAGTCATCAGCAGTAGCATTTGCTAATTCAGTGCTTGGAGCTAGAACAAACCGAGAGGGTGCACCTACGGCGATAGCTTCTGCTATAACCGGAAGAACAGCTTTATGCGGCTATCACCTTGACCAAAACCGCTACGGGACTTTCAAAGTCCTGGTTTCTGCCAATTTGGAAGACGTTGCTGACTATGGAAGCTTGGGTTATTTTGTTGGAGAATTAGTGCAGGACCAGGTACCAGTGTTTATCGGGATGCCGCCACAGGTTACCGTAGACCAGCTAAAGGCTCTAGGCGCTGCTATAGGTACTGCCGGAGCAGTAGCCCTCTACCAAGCGGTAGGGATTACTCCCGAAGCACAGACCGAAGAGCAGGCCTTCGGGCCGAAAAAACTCAGCGAATCCAATATTATAGAAGTTGGTGATAGGGAAATACGTACGACTATGGAGAAACTTTCAACCTCCAGCACTGATGAGGTTGATCTAGTTATTTTGGGCTGTCCGCACAGCTCTATTAGCGAAATGAAAGAGATTGCTGAGCTACTCTCGGGCCGGAAGGTTGCCCCTTCGGTTGAACTGTGGATTTTCACCTCAGTCCCGGTGATAGCTTACGCTGAGAGAGCCGGTTACAAAGATGTCATAGAGAAGGCTGGTGTAAAGATATTACGTGATACGTGCCCTTGGGGCTGGGAGAATCATATTCTAAGTAGGCTGGGGCATAAGGCAGTAGCCACTAATTCCGCCAAGTCCGCGTTCTATATGCCATTCAGCGGCCATAATAATTTGATGTGCCACTTCGGTTCGACAAAGAGATGCATAGATGCTGCTCTCAGTGGCAAATGGAGGTAAAACCCGTGGAAGAGATAATCCTTAGAGGGCGCAAGATAGTAGGTGGCAGGGTAGAGGGGGAGGCTTTGGTTAGTCACCAGGATATCGGTTATTGGGCCGCTGTTGATCCTGCTACCGGGGTTTTTGTAGAGACAAACCATGAGTTGGAAGGAATCAATGTGGCTGGTAAAATACTTGTCTACCCTACGGGTAAAGGGTCAACGGTGGGCTCTTTTGCACTTTATAATATGGCCAAGTGCAAAACGGCGCCGAAAGGTATCATCAACATTAGGGCAGAACCAATTACGGCAGTTGGAGCTATCATAAGTAGTATACCAATGGTCGACCAGCTTGATGATGATCCCACCAAAGTCATTAGAACTGGAGACTATGTGGAGCTTGATGCCGATCAAGGTATTGTGAAAATAATAAGCAGCGACAATGGCTAATTGAATACGAGTAGTAACACGTGAAATCTAAAATTACCCTTTATTTCAAGCGCTAGCTCATAGGAAGTCAAGAGGTCCAACTGGAAACCGAAAATGGTTTGAGAATCATTGCCACTAAAAACAAGGATATACGTAATGAAGAGATTGCAGGTATTTCTGTTCATCCCGAGCGGATAGAGGTCTTACCTGAGGACACTGATTTAGAGGGGGATAATAAATTTAGAGGTAAGGTCGTTGAGATGAATTATCAAGGCGACTTTACTGAGACAAGGATCTCTCTAAATCAGGTTGACAGGTTCATAACTGTTCATTTGAGCAATGAGCCAGGCCAAAATGCTCGATTTTCCCTAGGCGGAGGTGTATTACTGTGCTGGAGCCGGCATAGTAGCAACATTTTAATTGGATAGACTTAATAAATGGTATGTCTTAGCATTAGCCACCTTAATCTGGTTTTTGGTATTCGCACTTGCATGGGATGGTATGGCTGTTTTATTTCCGGAGATAGCCAGTGATTTAAACCTGAACTATGCTGAGATAGGTTTAATCTGGGGCGGGGTTTCAATAGGAATCGCAGCTTTTGTACTTATTGGCGGCATGCTTGGCGACCGTTTCGGAACTAGAGTAGTTGTAGGCGTTGCCTGCTTCTTGAGCGCTATAAGCAGTTTTCTAAGGGGAGTTGCCAATAGTTTTATTGCTCTAGCCATGTTTATGGCTTTGTTTGGTGTTGCTGAAGCCGCTGCCGAGGGTAGCCTGTCCAAAAAGGTAGTTACAGCGTTTAAGGGGAAGTCACTGGGATTGATTAATGGCATTCAGTTCTCAGGCTTTTACCTTGGTGGCGCAATAAGTATGATGGTCAGTGCTACTATACTTTCACCAATGTTTGGCGGCTGGCGGGGTGTTATGCATCTGTATGGGGTTATAGCCATTATCATTGGAATTTTATGGGTGGTGACAATTAGAGATATCCCAACCACCTCAAGTGCTGAACCGACGGGGAGGTCATTAAGCAAGACTATTTTAAGGGTTATCCATTCCAGGGACCTGTGGTTGGATGGAATAGCACTTTCCATGGTATTCTTCTCCACTAAAGGAATTATGGGCTATATGCCCATATACCTGGTCAACATAAAGGGGATGGAGATAGGTGAAGCCTCCAACATGACTTCAGCTTTTCTCTGGGGGGGAATCATAGGTGGCCTGGCTCTACCAGTGCTATCCGATAGAGTGGGAAGAAAAATCGTTTATATACCCAGCGTAGTTATAGCCGCTATATGTATATATTTAATTCCGATATTAAGTAGCCTACCACTGTTAGCTATTATTGTAGCCTGTGGGGTATTTACGGCAGGGGCGGCTACCATCCACTGGGCTGTGGTAGCCGAATCAAGGGGTATTGAGCCG
>JAUWYE010000109.1 GCA_030615965.1 Dehalococcoidia bacterium
TCACTTTAAACATATAAGCATGAATCCTTGTTTGAAAAGAAATTATTGTTTTGTAAACTTTATTAAGAAAGGAGGTGTTAACTAACTGATTTTTGAAATAGAAAATTTTAGGATTTTAGGAGGTGATAAAAAAAGAAAAAAAAACAAATTTAAAAAAGGAGATTTGTCTAACTTTTAGGAAGTGGTTAAATTAACCAAAAGCAAGCAAATCTCGTCCGTAATTTTATTAAAATCTGTTTAAAAAGTAAACAGGAGATGATATAAAAATGAAGAAATCATTATTATGGATAATAGTGGTGGTATTGAGTGTTTCAATGGTTACAGCTTTTTCACTTGCTGGTTGCAAGCCGGCAGTAGTTGAAGAGGAAGTTCCAGAGGTTATCCGAATTGGCTGGACACCTCCTGACATCACGGGAGTGTTCAGGACAGCAACTGACTATTTCATTATAGCAGGTGCTGACGCTATGGATAACGGGATTATGGTTGACATCGTCTCTCAAGCTCCTATTAGCCACACGGCTTTTGGAGAACAAGTAGCGATCATTGAAGATTTCGTAGCCAGAGGGGTTGATGTCATAGCTATCTCTCCTATTGAGGTAAAGGTGGTAATTCCAGCTATACAGAAAGCTAATGAGGCAGGAATCCCCGTAATAATTGTAAATCTGCTTGAACCAATTGAGGGAGTAGAAGTAGCTTCATACATTGGGTTTGACAATGTTGAAGCTGCGGTGATCTCTGCTTACGCTTTAGTTGACTACTTTGGCGGACCAGGTTTGCTGGGCACAGGTGAAGAAGTAACAATAGAGCCCGGTACCTATCTGGATCTTGCTTGGTGGGAGGACTTATACAAGGATGTTGATCCAGCAACTATAGATGTCAATGCTAGAGTGGCAATAATAGAGGGCGTTGCTGGTGGGTTTTTCTCAATGGCACGTCTTGAAGGTTTCCACAGCGTAGTTGACAATTATCCTGGCATCGAGATAGTTGGCACCTTGGCTGCAGACTGGAACCGTGAGAAAGGAATCGGAGCAACCGAGGACTTCTTAACAGCAAACCCACCTGGTGAGCTAGATGCAATCTGGGCTGCCTCCAACGAGATGGGACTGGGAGCTATGCTTGCATGTGATGCTGCTGGTCGGCTGGAGTTGGCTGGTGAGGGTGAAGTAGGAGATCCTTATGTTGCCATCTTTACTAACGACGTAACGCCTGAATCCGTAGAAAGAATCAAGGAAGGCAAGATAGTAGCTGAAACCACCCACGGTTTCCCAGATTGGGGCTGGTATGGAACTGAGTTCGCAGTAACTTTAGTTTATGGTGGCGAGGTTCCATATATCTTTGATATCAGACCAAGAACCGCGTACCAGGAAAACGCAGATCTGTTCTATCCTGTTCCTGTTCTTGAACCCATTGATTGGGAGGCTATCAAGCTTGGCGAATCACCAAGGATGTAGTAATGAAGAAGTAGAAGGTTGGAGATTTAGTAAGTAGCAAAACCGCCCACTTTTTGTGAGAAGTGGGCAGTTTTGCTAAAAGTGCACATGTGAATACTCAAGTCAGTATATTGTTGAATGGAGAAATTTCGGAAGAAGAGGAGGAAATGAGACTAAATAATAAGGTTGCGATAATAACAGGTGCTGGATCTGGAATCGGAAGGGCGACAGCGGTTATGTTCGGAAAAGAAGGTGCAAGTGTTGTGGTTGCTGATATTGATCAAAAGAAGGGTATGGAGACAGTAGATTTGATTAAAGGTGAAAATAGAAAAGCTGTGTTTGTTAAAGTTGATGTGTCTGAGGCTCATAATGTAGAAAAAATGGTTAGGACTACTGTCAACGCCTATGGCAAGCTTGACATCTTAGTAAACAATGTTGGTATATATTTACAAGCAAGCGTGGTTGACACTAGTGAAGAGGACTGGGATCAGATTTTGGATGTTAATCTTAAGGGTGTTTTCCTGTGTTGTAAGTACTCCATTCCAGAAATGATAAAAGGCGGAAAAGGTGGTGTTATCGTAAATGTTGGTTCTGAAGCCGGAATTGTTGGTATAAAGAAGCAGGTGGCTTATAATGTTTCTAAAAGTGGTATTATAGCCCTGACAAAGAGTATAGCCATAGACTTTGCTGCAGACAATGTGAGAGCTAACTGTGTATGCCCTGGTACTACAGAGACCACGTTAGTTACGGAAGCTCTAAGTAGAGCGCCAGATCCGAAAAGAGCTCGGCGTGAGCTTGAAGCGGTGCGTCCTGCCAATAGGTTAGGTAAACCTGAGGAGATAGCCGCTGGGATACTATACCTGGCCTCAGATGAATCTCCATATGCTACTGGCGCAATATTATCGATAGACGGGGGCTACACTGCTCAATAAAGTCTTCTAGAAAGTGTCTAGTCTAGATATGTGAAGTAAGTATGTCTGTTATTTTATTAACAATTGAAGATTAGGAAAAGAAGTCAGGTTTATTATAGTTAGAAGTGTGATACAGCGTTGCTACGTTTATAAGAGGAACAACTCTAATAGGTGGGTAATCAGTTGATGATGGAGGATAATGAGTATTATGTCTTTACCAGTATTGAAAGTTGAAGGTCTTGACAAGAGTTACCCTGGAGTTCACGCCCTTGATCACGTGGACCTAGATCTTTACGAGATGGAAGTCCATGGCCTCCTGGGAGAGAACGGTGCGGGCAAGTCGACCTTTATGAAGATACTAAGCGGCTCTGTGCTCAAGGATGGGGGCAGAATCTTCATTCATGGCCAGGAAGTCAACATTGCTAATCCGCAGCATGCTCGGCAATTGGGGATAGGTATGGTGTATCAGGAATTAAGCCTCATACCTGAACTAACTGTGGCTGAAAACATTTTCTTAGGAAGATGGCCCAGGCGGAAGATATTTGGAGGTATAGATTGGCCGCAACTGGTTGCTCGGGCAAAAGATGCTTTGGACAAACTTGGTGTTAGTATTAATGTAAAGGAGCGCGTGAGCAACCTTGGCATAGGTGAACGACAATTGACCGAGATTGCAAGAGCTATATCTATGAATGTGAAGATTATTTTGTTTGATGAGCCCTCCTCTGCTCTATCTGATGAGGAAAGGGAACGGTTTTTTTACATGATCCATGCGCTTAAAGAGACAGGGGTAAGCATAATTTACGTGTCGCATCGCTTGTCCGAGGCTCCCCGGGTCTGCGACCGTGTGACTGTCCTGCGAGATGGTAAGAAAATAGACACTCTCCCGATGGATCGGGCTGACGAGGAAACTCTGATTAGAATGATGGTGGGCAGGGACGTAGGGGAGAAATTTCCCAAGGATGAAACAAAAGAGGGCAAAGAGGTTTTGCGAGTTAAGGATCTGACGATATACGGTCGACTGCACCACCTTGAGTTGACTTTGCATCAGGGTGAGATTCTGGGCATCTTTGGTCTTATGGGAGCGGGCCGTACGGAGTTTGCCCGCGCCCTTTTTGGAATTGACCGGATCGATGAGGGTAAGATCTTCATCGAGGGGAGAAGAGTCGGTATCTCCTCTCCGAAAGATGCAATTGAAGCAGGTCTTGGTTATCTGACCGAAGACAAGCTGGATGGGCTTCTAATGCAGATGACCATCCCACCGAACATCACTTTGCCTAGCTTGAGAAGGTTCTGTAAATTTGGCTTTATCAAGCACAATGATGAAAAAGAGACGGCTAAGGGTTACATTGAGGATCTAGGTATACATACACCCAGGGTAGCCCAAAAGATTGAATTTCTCAGCGGGGGCAATCAGCAAAAGGTTGCTTTGGCCAAGTGGCTCTGTAGCCAGTCGAAGATCCTGATCCTGGACGAGCCTACCAGGGGAATCGATGTGGGATCTAAGATAGAAGTGTACCGCTTGATCAATGAACTCTCTAAAGGTGGGGCTGGCATCATTTTAATCTCTTCAGAGCTACCAGAGGTTTTAAATATGGCTGATCGTATTTTGGTTATGAGCGATGGCTCGTTTGTTGCTGCGTACAATAGAGGAGAAGCATCACAAGAAGACTTACTCAGAAGTGTGGTAGCTAAAAAATAATATTTTTGGATAGAGAGGGATACTTAGAATGGATAAACAATCATCAAGGCCTAAGGTTTTTAGTTTGGAGTGGCTGAAATCGCAGGTAGCAACCCGACAACAGAGAGCGAGGCTCTTGATCAAGACAATAATTGTAGCAATGGGTGGCGTGTTTTGCTACGCCGTGCTGATAGCACCCGGCTTTCTAACAATTGGCAACGGAATCAACATGGCGCAGCGGATGCCTTCTATCATCATAGTAGCTGTGGCGCAGACATTGGTCATCATTGGGGCAGGCATTGATCTTTCCGTGGGGGCTGTCATGGCCTTTTGTGGTTCGCTAACTGCAGTAGCATTTTGCTACTGGGGTATACCAGTATGGGTGGCAATACTACTTGGTTTGTTATCGGGAGTCACCATAGGGAGTATTACAGGCTTAATAATCACGAAGGGAAGAATCCCAGATTTCATCGCCACGTTAGGGATGATGGTCACAGTTCGTGGTATAGCTTTGATCTTGACAAAAGGGTTGCCGGTTCCATCTCATTTCACTGTGGTGAGGCTCAGGGCGTATTTGCCGCCGCAGGTCATCTGGTTGGGAAGCGGTAGAATTCTGGGAATACCCGCCTCACTCATAATAGCAATTGCCATCGTCGTTGTTGGTTGGCTGGTCTTAAATCATACTGCATTAGGAAGATCGATTTTCGCGATTGGGGGTAATAAGCCTGCTGCCATCCTATCAGGAATAAACTTTGATTTCACGAAGATCAAAATTTATGCCATTTCGGGACTGTTATGCGCATTGGCGGGTATAATATTAATCGGTCGTATGAACTCTGCTAATGCCTTGATGGCGGGTGAAATTAATCTACAAAGCATTGCTGCTGTTATAATTGGAGGAACAAATCTGTTTGGCGGTCAGGGAGGCGTTATCGGTTCATTATTTGGAGCAGGCGTCTTGAGCGTACTGAGTAATATCCTGAACCTCCATAATGTACAGGACTTTGCGCAGGACGTGTTCCAGGGTGTCGTTATAATCGGAGTTGTTATAATTGATCAGTTACGACGAAGGTATGGACGTTAATATCATAAAAGGAGTGAAAATGAAGTATTCCATAAGCAACTGGATCTATGGTGATGAACCTCTGGAGACAACTTTTCAGCGTCTTAAAAGGTTTGGTTACAATGGAATTGAGCTGAAGGGTGAGCCAAAGCTTTATCAAACTGGGGAAATAAAAGAACTCTGCGGAAAATATAATTTAAGCGTATTATCTATAGCTGGAATGTACCCGTGGCCTACAAAGGATAGGGATATGGCTTCACCAGATGATCAGGTAAGAAAAAAAGCAATTAGCTATTTACGGAGCTGCGCTGATTTAGCAGAAGAAGTAGAAGCTCCTCTAGTAATAGTGGTACCTTCAGCTGTAGGTAAAGTTAACCCGATAGATAATTTTGAAAACGAAGAGGAATGGATAGAAGCAAAGAAACGGGCGTGGCTTCACGCAGTCTTATC
>JAUWYE010000159.1 GCA_030615965.1 Dehalococcoidia bacterium
ATCAGGTGTTGACCTGGAGAAAGCAATCGATGCTGTTAAGGGTGGTGCCGCTGCCTCGTGGCAACTAACTAACTTGGCACCGTGCATCATTAGACGGGATTTCCGGCCCGGCTTTATGATCGACCTAATGCAAAAGGACCTCAACCTCGTTATGGGAGCTGCCGAAGCGGTAAAGACGCCTCTTCCGGTGACAAGCTTCATTCACCAAATGTATTACTCACTTCAGTCTGCTGGTGAGGGTAAGAGCGGTACCCAGGCATTAGTTAAGGCTATGGAGCGCCTCACCGGTGTAAAGGTAGGGCAAGTCGAATAGAGCTGGGGGGCAGCCCTCTACTCACCCCCACTTTAAACCATTCGGACTAAAGACATTCGCCTGAAATACGGGTATATCAATCAAAGTAACAGCTGACACAGGCATTTTCTGCCCGGTCCTTTTTAGATTGACCAGCATCACGCCCTTTCAATAACAGCCTCGCTTATTAGCGTGATTTACCATTACTACTACTATTTATTATAGCACTTGAATTACACTTTCTGACGTTTTGTGTGCTCTCAGGTAGTCCCTCATTATTGACAGCATCCAATTCATTTACTAAGGTTCACATACTCCTTCAGTTACCTAACTTGTAAACCCTACCACAAAGTTTGCTGTCTATTACTGTATCCGGCAACTATATCCAAACCTTGTTCTGTAATACAAAAATAGGCTAACTAAATTCTTCAAGCATAAAACAAGCTAGGATTGTGCTTAAAACGCATTTCTGTTGTATTTTGGTGCTTCTTAAAAGTCTGTTTGCCACTTAATTAAACTTATCTCTCAATAAGTAATTCGGGGGACACCATCCTGATTACATTATTTTTTTTAGAATGACGCTTCGCTTGCACTATTGCCCACCGTTGAATTTCTTCTTCAGCTATATTAAGTCGCCGTGCAATCCTTATAGTTCTTTGAGTTATAATCTTTGAGCAAATAGAGAATGGATCTACTCTTGCCTCTACGCCAATAGCGATAGCATCTATTCCTCTAGAAGGCCTGTCAACAGAGGTAACTGCTGATTGTTTATTATCCACCTATTGTCTCCTTTAATTAATCCATGCATTGTTTACAGATAAGATTTAGGGAGAAATAAGAAGAAAAGGTCCCTAAAGCACAAAGATGAACGAAGTGCTCAATGGCCTCTTCCCCCTTGGTTGAGTTGACATGCTACGGGAAAAAGGCATCGGGCATGACGCGACCGTTTCAGGCACTCCTATAGCTTTTCCAATGTCTAACGCGATGATAAGGACACGAAGAAGCTACAGTTTTACATTGTGTCGCATTGCTGCATAGAATAACTTTCTCATGAATATCACCTCCTTTCGCTTGGTGTTGATAGGACGTGGAAATGTCTACATTAGCATAATAGGAGGTGTCTTCTTACCAATCCCTTACCAAAACAATGGCATAAGACAACTAAGAACAGGGCTTACCTATATAAGTAAGCCCTGTTGGGATAAGTATGATTAAGGCAAGCCGGTTACCAAACCACCGTTGAGGAATCTCACATGAATGTTTATGTCTCTGAACTCCAGCCCTCAACCGGAACCCAAACACCCATACCCCCACCAAAACCAAGAACACCTCCACCGGGCTAAACTGGGCCTAGTAAGGATATTAACTGAAGTGAATGGTTATGAAGCAGTCAAATTGTGGTGGAGCAATGTAAATGATAATGACAAAGACGCCCTGGCTACATTACTGGAATACAATAAGGAAGACGTGATAAATTTAAAGACCCTGAAGGAAATGTTGCTCTAGCCTCTTACTCGTAGCATCCCCCACTTTTTAGCTAATTTTTGAATTCATTAATCGCGCATGCCTAAGCTACCCTACCTGTTCGTAACAAGTCTCACACCGCTTTTTAATATGGATGATTGCTCCAACGGTTTTCACTGAACATTTTGACGTTTTGTTCAACACTTGGACAAGCCCGGCGATTTGTCTCTAATTTTGGGCATTGACAACAGTCTTACGAAAGGATTAAACTCAAGTTCCAACATATGAAACGAACTTAAAGCAATAAGAACAGGGTAGTGAAGATGAGTGGGCGCAAAGGGCACTGGAACCGCTAAGTGATAGAGCGGTGGCTGGTGCCCTTTTTGGTTTGCAAAGGAGGTGATGCCTATGCTGGGCTAAAGCTGGCTTCTTCGCCTGTGGGCGGTGGAGGGGCTGGTTCATCCTAGTTCAACAGCCCGATAGATTTAATAAGAAGGAGTTTAAAACCAATGGGAAAGTATTTGATACTCTGGGAACTTGACAACGCTAGAACACCTGTGGACCCTAAAGAGCGAGGAGCTGGATATCAGCTGCTGATGGCTATGGTTAAGCAGGATATACAAAAAGGCATAGTAAAAGACTGGGGAGGATTTGTTGGCGAAAACAACGGATATTCAGTCGCTGAAGGAACTGAGGTGGAAATTGGCAACATGACGCAACAATATGTTCCGTTCTGCACGTTCAAGGTACACGCCGTTGCCTCGGTGAGTCAAGTAGACGAACTCATAAAGGCTCTCTCTGGATAATCAAGCGAAGCTTCCCTGAGCGACGATGTTTCGTTCTATGTGCTGGCTCAAAGGCCTCTCTGCGGGAACGGGCCACATAGGCATGTATCTAGGCGCAGAAGTGATTCCCTATGCCGTCTGGCAACATGCGACGCGTGACTAGAGAGTGAGTGAACTCTGCAGTCGCTTAGTTACCTTCGGGTTTTACTTTACAAAGGAGGTGATGCCTATGTGTATATGAGCTTGATACTTGGCTTGACCGCTAGATTATTTCACATCAACTATCATCGCAATATATTGAGTAGATGTGTGAGCTCCACTTCATAGCACAGGACTATCTAGAATTCTCCTGCGTGCCTTGGCAGTACGAAATTCTACTTGTTCCACAACTCGCGCAAGCGATGCGCCGCCAGCTTGGGGCGACGATCGCGCGTGAACACGCCCTTCAAGTTCATGCCGCCCATCCGATGCACGGCTTGTGGTGTCTTGAAATCGCACAGGTTCCAGACGTGCTCGCCCACCACGAACGGCCTGCTCCTAAACAGGCCAAAACAACGGGTGAGCATCTCAACTTGGTATTCTTCGCTGAACATTTCCGGCGGCTGCGCGTGATGCCCGGCAATCGTGTCCGCGCCGAACTCGGTCATGATGAGAGGCTTGGCGAATTTTTCGTGCATCGCGTCGAGCTCCGCCGC
>JAUWYE010000138.1 GCA_030615965.1 Dehalococcoidia bacterium
AAAACATATGTGCCGGGTCAAGCTAACAACGCCTATGCCTTTCCAGGCATTGGACTGGGCATCATCGCCTGCGAGGCTATGTCTGTTACCGATGAAATGTTTTCTGTTGCTGCAAGGGCACTGGCGAATGAAGTTTCAGAAGCTGATCTTGCACAGGGGCGTATTTATCCAGCACGAACTAAAATCAGGGAGGCCTCCGCCGCTATTGCTACCGCGGTGGCAGAGGTAGCCTATAACCAGGGCATCGCCAGGAAACCGAAGCCCGATGATCTCCCGACGTTCATTAAAGCTCAGATGTATGAGCCGAAGTACCGGCGTTACGTTTGAGTGAAGCCTGTTCAGAAAGTCTTAGACAGGAGTTCCGACAAGGGGAAGGGCTACTTTGCCCACATTCTCAGCTATCCTGGACTTAAGTTTGAGATGTGCCGCACTCGCCTGCTTGGCCTTTAAGCGTTTCCAAAGCATGGGGTAGCACCGGCAGTATCACTTGAAGGCATTCGCGTACTGCCTTGGGGCTTCCCGGCAGGTTAATAATTAAGCATTTCCCACGAGTGCCCACAACTGCTCGACTGAGCATGGCCATGGGGGTTTTCTTCAGGCTCTCAGCCCTCATTGCCTCGGCAAAACCGGGGACAATTCTATCCACCACGGCAAGAGTTGCTTCCGGAGTAACATCTCTAGGAGTAAGTCCTGTTCCTCCCGTGGTGATGAGCACGTCTAAATCATCTTCATCTACCCACTTAACCAGCTTTTCAACAATAAGCTCCTTCTCATCAGGAACGATATCGTAATTTGCAATGCGAACATCCATACTGGAGAGGATTTCACGAATAGCCTCTCCGCTTTTATCCTGGCGCTCCCCTCTTGAGCCTTTGTCACTGATAGTCAATATCCCTACGGTAAACATTTTCTTCACCTAACCCTCTTCCTTCACGGGGGCTAGAACGGCATTGCCCTGGCTTTTCAACACAAAATTCTTTTCTATGAAATCAGCTATTGTTACTGTATCACCCCATGGAAGCTGAGCTATATCAGTATCCAATGACCCGTCAGTGACAATGGCCGAAAGTTCCTCGGGAGAACACAATAAGTCATCTCCGAGTTCTTTTCTATGCACTTCGATTTTAGGAGTTTTGCTTTTCCTGAATCCTTCGACAAGGACGAGGTCGAATTCAGGGCCAACGATGGGCATAATTTCCTCAATATTAAGCGCGTGGTCCATATTTTTAATAAAGGCAAGCTTGCCAGGCGAGCTAACAAATACGGCATCGCTGCCCGCTTGAGCAAACCTCCAGCTATCTTTTCCAGGGTGGTCTATTTCCATCCTGCCTCGACTATGCTTTAAGGCAGCGACTTTATATCCTCTTCTTTTAAACTCGGCAATAAGTTGCTCCATAAGCACTGTTTTACCAGATCGCGATTTGCCCACGATTGAAACAATCGGCAACGTTTTCACCTCGCCTTGTTCCTCTCCCCAATCCAACATCTGCACATCGACCATGTCCCCTGCCTTAGCCCCCTTGCTATTTTCGGGGATAACAGCCAAACCATTGGCCTTGGCCATGGATGTAAGGATTCCCGAGCCCTGGGGACCGGTGACGGAGGCATGATATTGACCACCACGCTTGGTTACACTTACCCTGGCAAAGAGGCGGCGCCCATCAGTATTCACAACATCATCCTCAATAATCGCTCGGATGGCTGGCTTCGCCAGAATTTTCTTCCCCATCATTTTTAATATGGCAGGACGGGCGAATTGTTCAAAGGTAATCATGGAGCTGACGGGATTGCCCGGCAATCCCAAATGAGGCACCTTCCCCTTTCTCCCTCCTTCCACCTTCTTAATAACCCCAAAGGCAAGCGGTTTTCCAGGCTTCATACAAACCGTCCAGAAGCCAACCTCCCCATGCTCTGCCAGGACATCCTTTACTATATCGTAGTCTCCCTTAGACACACCGCCGGAGGTAATGAGCATATCTGCGTCCAAACCCTCATCTATTTTCTCAGTTAGAGACTGAACCGAATCGCGCCCTATGCCCAGGATTTTGGGAATCCCTCCATAGCGAGAGACTTCGGCGGCAATGGTATAAGTATTGCTATCATAAATCTTACCGGGAGCTAATGGCTGGTCAACACCAATAAGCTCATCCCCCGTAGCTAGAATAGCCACAATCGGCCGACGGATAACCAGCGCAGTGGAGCGTCCCAGGGATGCCAGTACTCCTATCTCTTGAGGGCGAAGCACCTTTCCTTTTTTAAGAATTAAATTTCCCTTGGCAATGTCCTCGCCTCTACCTCGGACATTCAATCCCTTCTTCGCCTGGCATAATATGCCGATTTGCGACAAATCTCCCCTAGATGATTTGCGGTTAACTTCATCAGTGTCCTCAAATCGAACTACGGCATCAGCCCCTTCAGGCAATGGCGCTCCCGTCATAATGCGAATGGCCGTCCCCGGCCTGACCTCTTTTGTGGGCATAGACCCGGCAGCAACCTCTCCGACCACGACCAAATATCTCGGTGATGATTCACTAGCCCCATGAGTATCTTCAGCTCGCAGGGCATAACCATCCATGGCGGAATTATCCAGCGGGGGAATATCTATAGCGGAATAGACATCCTCAGCCAGAACCTGTCCCAGGCAGTCCAGAATAGGCTTCCGCTCGGGCTCAAGAACCTCAACATAGCTCAAAACCTTCTCTAGGGCTTCTTCCACAGAGATCATGCGGTAAACTCCCAAAACTGTATTATAGATTATCCTTGTCCCCTATACCAACTTCCTTGAGGACAAACTAGCTTGGTGATAATACTGCCCGAGAGCAGACCGGTGCCTCAAGTTCAGCTTAAGTTGACAATTGGCAGCTTTAGCCCTATTATTTAACAAAGTAAGGAGGTAGAAATGCGAGAAAAGATACAAGCAGCCCTGGAACAAGTGAGACCGGCATTGTTAGCCGATGGAGGGGATGTCCAACTAATAGATGTCAAGGATGGAGTGGTGACATTAAGGTTGACCGGTGCCTGCGGTGGCTGCCCCATGGCAAGTATGACCTTGAGGGATGGGATTGAACGGGTGCTCAAGGAACAAGTGCCTGAAGTTAAGGAGGTGGTGGCCGTCTAATCCATGGCTGCATTCCAGGAAGGGGACAAAAACGAATCAGGCTGGAGACTTAAATGCCCCACGGATACTTTATCTGCCACTCTTGTGGTAAAACGGTAGAACATACAGAAGAGGAGCGACCTTGCCAGGTGCTCAATGGTTGGCTCATGGCTTCACGATGGAAGGGTCCAGGGGCAGTTGAGCATTATAATTTTTGCTCCTTGATTTGCCTCAAAACATGGACCGATACCCAGATTCCTCAAGTTCCTGACGTATTCCTAAAAGCTTTTGACAAGCGAAGGGATAAAAATGCCCATTTATGAATATTTTTGCCCTGATTGTAACTTTAAGTTTGAACTGCTTCGCCACCAAACCCAAGCAAACGAAAGTGCCTCTTGTCCCCGCTGTCACAATGGCGCTAAACGAATATTCTCTTCTTTCGCCCCTTTTTCTAAAAGCAGTGAAGGACCATCTACCCCGATTGGGGGAAGTTCCTCTTGTAGCTCATGCTCTGCCACAAGTTGTGACACCTGCCAAATATAGCTCCCTCAGCAAGAAACTGCAAAGAGCCCAAATTAAGAGAACACTAAATGACTGGCCTGTGAAAATAAATCCCAAACATGTAATCACATTGGTGAGCCGAGATGATTGAGATAAGAAGAGAAGACTTCTCCATCGATGAGATAACTAAGAAGATGAAGGACCCCAAAATAGGGGCGATATCAATTTATCTAGGCACTGTACGTGAATTCCCTTCGGGTAATGGACTGGAATTTGAGGACGATAACCACGCTGTCCGGAAACTAGAGGAGATAGAAAAAAGAGCAATC
>JAUWYE010000057.1 GCA_030615965.1 Dehalococcoidia bacterium
AAGATAGGATGATGCTCGGTACAATTACGCTGGGGTCATCAAAGGTTATCATCAGTCCCAAGTAAGCAAAGAAAAATGTCTTCACTATGAAAGATATTTGAGAGTGGAACGTCATCATGGTATTGTGGATCTCGATAGTCCTCTTAGTGCGCAGAAATCTGGCAAAATCCATGCCGTTTCCCAGGATTAAGCCAAAGACGAGGGCGAAAATAGCTCCGCTGCCTTGCAAACTTTCCACGGCGAGATAAAGTAAGAAAAGGACAGCTAACGTCAAGATATCATCGTATAGCTCGCCTTCTATGAAGGTCAGCACCCAAAGCCAGGCAAATCCGGCGGCACCGCCGATTCCCAGTCCTATAAGAAAGCGCATGCCAATAGCTTTAGCAATCGCAGGACCTATATTCCCAGTTGCCCCAGCAGTCATGACTTCCAGGATAACCAGGGCAATCACAATCACCAAGGCACCATTTAGAGCAGATTCTATATTTAATAGGGATGAGACCTCAGGAGTGACTTTAGCTCGCCCGATAAGAGGCATTACAATAGCCGGACTTGTGCCGCCCACGATGGCTCCCAGCAATAAGCTATTCATCAATTCCCAATCCAGAACGTAGTAAACAAAGGCCGTCGCCGCGATCATGCTGGCCCCGATGCCCAGCAAAGCGAGTGCTATTGCCCTGGGCGCGGTGGCTCGAGCTTGGGAAAACTCAAGGCCCAAACCACCGTTAAACAGAATCACGACCAAGGATAGATTGGCTATTATTGGCGAGGCCGGGGCCATCCAGGCTGGGTCTACAATATGTAAGACAGGCCCTGCCACGTAACCTAAACCGAGTAGCACTAATATATCGGGAAAACTTATTTTCTTGAAAAGGTAATCCCCTATGAATCCAATAATGAACAGAATTCCCAGAAACCCCAATATGTGTGGAGTTGTCATCCCTTGCCTGCCTTATCTGTCAGGAACGAACCATACCATACTCAGCTCTTTCCGTAAATGCCCGACCTATTACTCTATTATATCTTTGAGACGACTGCTTTGGGTAGTAGCACAATTCCGCCTGAGAATTTGAGTAATACTGTGCTGGATTCTGTCCTTCCCTGACAAAGGTGGAGATATCCCCCTGCCTGTCACAAGACCTCGAAAGGGATAATTACATCTTTTCCGGGGCGGACATGCCCATGAGGCGAAGGACTTTAGCCAGGGCAATCTGAGTTGCCTTGACCAGCTTGAGGCGGGCCTTGGTTAGCGCTTCGTCTTTAGAGACAACCCGGCATTGCTTATAGAAGCTGTGAAACACGGTGGCTAAATCCTGGGCATAGTAAGGCAGGTGGTGAGGCTCGAGAGTAACTGCCACTTGTTCTACTATTTCGGGGAGGAGTATTAAGCGGCGAATTAAGGTGAGCTCCGGCTCGGTGGTAAGCAGAGAAACATCGCCCTGACTGCAGTCTATCTCCCGCTGTTTAGCGAGCTGAAGAATGCTGGCAATCCGAGCGTGAGCATATTGAACGTAATACACGGGGTTGTCCGCTGATTGCCGCTTAGCGAGCTCCATATCGAAATCCATCTGGCTATCAGCAGAACGGGAGAGGAACAAGAAGCGACAAGCATCCGAGCCTACTTCGTCTACCACCTCCTGTAAAGTAATAATATCACCACTACGCTTGGATACTTTAACTATCTCCTCCCCACGCCGCAGGGTGACTAGCTGGTAGATTATCACCTCAAGCTGTTCAGGGTCACATCCTAAGGCCTTGAGCACCGCTTTCATTCGGGGGACATGTCCCTGATGGTCAGCCCCCCAGATATCAATCACCCAGTCGAATTTCCGCTCCAGAAACTTGTTGTAATGGTAGGCAATATCAGAAGCAAAATAGGTGGGAGAACCATCGCTGCGCACCAGGACATTGTCCTTGTCTTCGCCTAGGGAGCTTGACTCAAACCAGGTGGCGTTTTCCTTCTTAGCAATATAGCCCCCGCTCTGGAGTAGTTCCATAGCCTTGTCATATTGCCCACCCTGATAAAGACTTCTTTCTGAGAACCAGGTGTCAAAATCAACGTTTAGCAGCTCGAGGTCTTGTTTAATTCTCTGTAGCATCTTGGCAATCCCAACCTTCGTTAGTTGCGAAGCTGCCTCACCCTCGGGCAACAATAAAAATCTATCACCCTGCTCCGGAATTATTTCTTTGGCCAGGTCAATAACGTAATTACCGTGGTAGCCATCCGGGGGCATGGCAGCTTCCTTGTCCAGGCATTGCCGGTAACGAGCATAGAGGGAATGGCCAAAGTTATCTATCTGGTTACCCATATCATTTATGTAAAATTCCTTTTCTACAGCATAGCCAGAGACAGTAAGCACTTTAGCTAAAGTACTGCCCAAAACGGCACCACGGCCATGACCTACGTGAAGAGGTCCGGTGGGGTTGACACTAACGAATTCAACTTGGACCCGCTTACCTTTGCCTAGCTCAATGTCACCATACGATTCACCAGCAGCCAGGACTGATTCCACCTCCGTGCTCAGCCAGTCATCCCGCAAGGTGAAGTTGATGAAGCCTGGCGCAGCAATCCAAATCTTGTCAATTTGGGGCGGTGGTACTATATGCTCAGAGACCTTTTCGGCTATAGCCATGGGGGACATCTTCATAGCCCGAGCTAGCTTCAAAGGGAGTCCTGAAGCAAAATCTCCGTGTTCGGGATTTTGAGGATGTTCTATAAGCACCTCGGGCAAGGTGGCTGAGGCCAGAGCACCTTCTTGCTGTGCTTTCAATACAGCTTGCTGCAAACATCTAGCTAATTCTTGCTTGAGCATGTCAAAAACAATAAACCCTAAATCCTAAACTCTAAACAGTTTCAAAATCCAAAATCACGATATCAAACCTATTTTGTCTTCTCAAATAGGGCACCAGAGAATTTCATAAGCTCATCGGCTTCCCGAATTAAGTCAGAAAAATTCCACCGGCTACAATGATACATTCTCCTGTCACGAAGCTGGAGGCATCGGATGCCAGATAAATCATTGCACCTACCATATCATCAGGGTCGGCTATGCGTCCCAGTGGTGTCCTTTTGATCATCTCCCCCTCGTATTCAGGCATAGCTAAGAAGCGGGAGTCGCCGAGACGGGTGTGCACATTTCCGGGAGCTAGCGCATTTACGCGGATATTATACTGAGCCAATTCCAGGGCCATTGCCTTGGTTACCATTATGACCCCAGCCTTACTGATTGCATACGTGCCAATATTTGGCTCTGGTTTGAATCCATCCATTGAGGCGACGTTGATAATCTTGCCTCCGCCATATTCCTTCATCACTTTAGCTACGGCCTGACTGAGGAAGAATAATCCCTTCAGATTAAGATTCATGATGCTATCCCATAGGCGTTCATCAACGTCTAATGAAGAGGCCAACGCTGGGCTAGTGCCTGCGTTGTTCACCAGGATATCAATCTTCCCAAATTCATTGGTGACTTTGGAGACCAGGTTGTTTATATCTTCCATCCGAGCCACATGAGCTGCTACCGGTAAGGATTTTCTTCCTAATTTCCTTATTTCCTCAGCTACATTCTCCAGGTCAGGAAGTTTCCTGCTGGCTACTACAACGTCTGCTCCGGCTTCGGCAAAACCTAGGGCAGTGGCTCGACCGATGCCTCTTGAGCCACCAGTGATTAAAGCTACTTTTCCATCCAGGCGATATTTATCAATGTACATAATAAACCTCCCTTTGCATCTCCTGGGTGCGTTTTTATTTTCTCCATATTCTAGCTAAATTGGAAAGCTTTTGCCAAACCTTATCACTTTCCGAGCAAATCTTAAACTGCGCCCTTCCAAATCATACAAAATTCCTCTCCCTTGAAGAGAGATCCCTCTCCACTTGATGGAGAGGGCTAGGGTGGGGTGAGGTAAGGTGAGGGTGAAATCCCCCTCCCGCCAGGGGAGGGAGAATTATAATGATTTATGCAGTTAGCTATAATAAGAATTAGCTCCATTCAGCACCTCTGGACCATACTTGGCTCAATTGTTGACGTAAAAGTTGATGTTCAGCTTTATTTAAATTGGGGTCGCTTTGAAAAAGAGTTATTGCCTCTTGCCGAGCTAACTCCAGACTGCGTAAATCGGATAGCTTGGCAAGTTTGAGGTCGGGCAAGCCGCTCTGGTGGGTGCCGAAAAATTCCCCAGGACCTCGTAGCTCTAAGTCTTTCTCAGCCAGGGCGAAGCCATCATGAACCTTCTCCATCAGCTGGAGACGCTCCCTTGCCTCAGGTGAAAGCTTTTCCGGGATAAGCATGCAATAGCCCTGTTCTTTATCTCGCCCCACACGCCCCCTGAACTGGTGGAGCTGAGATAAGCCAAAGCGTTCAGCGCCCTCTACCATCATAACAGAAGCCCTGGGTACGTCAATGCCCACCTCCACTACCGAGGTTGACACTAGAATATCAAGCTCCCCTGCTCGAAAATGGCGCATTACCTCCTCTTTCTCACTACCAGGCATTTGACCATGGAGTAATCCTAATTTTAAATCCGGGAAAACCTCTCGCGATAGTCGCTCATGTTCCGTTGTGGCGGCTTTTGCCTCAAGTATTTCGGATTCTTCGATTAAGGGGCAGATGATGAAAGCTTGCCGGCCATTGCTGACCTGGCGATGGAGGAAGCTGTAAGCTTTCTCCCTGTATTGTGGTTCGAGGCATTTTGTTTTCACTATCTGTCGTCCCGGGGGCAACTCATCAATAACCGAAAGGTCAAGGTCTCCATAGAGCGTCAGCGCCATGGTTCGAGGAATAGGTGTGGCTGTCATGACCAGAACATGAGGGTTAAACCCCTTTTGCCGCAGGGCAGAGCGTTGTAATACGCCAAAGCGGTGTTGCTCATCTATCACTGCCAACCCTAATTTGTTAAATCTTACCTCCTTTTGAATAAGGGCATGGGTGCCGACAATAATGTCAACTTTACCCTGCTTAATTTTATCGTGCAACATTTCCTTCTCATTGTTGCTGAGTCTCCCGATGAGCAAAGCGATGGTAAGTGACCTGGAGAGAAATCCTGTGTAGCACCTAATAATTCCTTCGCCCAGCTCGGAACTAGGTTCCTGGGTGCTGACCTGGGACAGATAGCCACAGATATTGGTGTAATGTTGCTCAGCTAAGACCTCAGTGGGCGCCATTAACGCCCCCTGGTAACCGTTGGCAGCAGCTATCAAGAGAGCCAGGGTCGCAATTACGGTTTTGCCGCTCCCTACCTCTCCTTGAAGAAGACGTGACATGGCTTTTGCTTGTTTCAGGTCGGTTAAAATTTCCTGCAAAACTCGCTCCTGTGCCTGGGTCAAAGTGAAAGGCAAGCAATGTAAAAATCTGCCGATAACTTCCTGGTCTATGTGCAAGGCATTACCTGGTTGACCTTCCTTCCAATCTCGTTTTCTAGCCAGCACACCTAATTGAAGAAGAAATAGCTCGTCGAAGGATAACCTCCCTTTTGCCCTTTCCGCCATTGTCTGGTCATCGGGGTAGTGAATTTGAGCGATTGCGGTGGGAAGGTCTAATAATTGGCAGCGGGTTTGAATCTCTGAGGGCAGGAAATCACCCAATTGACAGGCATAAGCATCGACAGTCTCCTTGGTCCATTTCCTTACTTGCCTGGGATATAAGCCTTGAGTAAGGGGATAGACGGGAACCAGGCGCCCGGTGTGAATTAGTTCTTTATCTTTAAGCAATTCCCACTCTGGGGACTCGAATACCTTTTGTCCTTTGAACAGGCCGACTGCACCGCTAATTACTACTCTGTCATTAGTACGGAAGCTTCTTGCCAGGTAAGGTTGATTAAACCAGACCACTCTAATGTTTCCTGTCTTGTCGCCGACAATTGCCTCTGTGCCTTGACGGTTACCCAAAGTAGCTACTCTGGCTTGCCAGATTGTGCCTATGATAGTTTGCTCTTCACCTTCTATAAGTTCAGAGACGGGTTTCCTCTGGCTGTAATCGACATAGCGTCTGGGAAAGAAATAAAGCAGATCGCGTAATGCCCTGACATTGAGTTTGTCAAATTTGTTAGCTACGCTGGGCGTGATGCCCCTGATAACAGTTATGGGCGAGTCCAGCCCTTCTCTTCGCTCCTGGCGGGGCTCAGCCATTACTTCAGGTGATTTATCAAGCGTCCTTATTCCCAAGTTATTTCTTTCCTCCGCTCTTTCCAGCTTATCTAACCAGCCAAAGACATTTGTCATCCATCTCTTACGCTCATCCATGCCGTAAGAGCCGTAATTGGACTTGGCTAAGTTAAGTTCATCAAAGCCGCTTACAAGCTGAGGGTTATTGACACTCTGCCTGATTTGCTCCGCCTGTTTGTGAAGGTACTTGTCCAGACCGCCGATCACGGCCTTATCGGTGTAACCTTTCTGGCATTCCAGCTCAAGGACCTTTCGTAGCGAATCAATGTCTGTCACTTTCTTTATCAACCCAAAAAGTCTCGCAACTTCCTGGAGCCCCCAGGTTTTTGTACAAATTTACTCGGGCCCCCAAGAAAATCGCAAGATTTTCCTGGGGCAGTCTACACATCTTCAAGGACGGCAACAACCAGGAGGGGCTTCCGATATTGCATTTTATGTGACTCTCCCTTGAGGAATTGAAGGACGCCGTCCAGCAAAACATACAAGCCCTGCCCGCCGGCGTCCGTGCCACTGAATCCTCAGCCGATTTTACCGCGGCCTCCAATACCGAAACCAAGGTATCATCACTTTTAACTGCTTCTTTAGCAGCTTTAGATGCGTCTTTAAGTACTGTCAAGATAGTTCCCTCTACAGGATTGACAATCCCTTTGTAAGCAGTTTGTGATGCTTCGGCCAGTGCCCTGGCAAAATCCCCGCCGTCGAAATGAGTCTTGCCCTCCAGCCCTTTAGCTAACCCCCTGAAGAATTGAGCTAAGATAACCCCGGAATTGCCCCGCGCTCCCATTAAAGCACCGTGAGCCAGCAATTTGGCTACCGGGGAGACGTGGTTATCCGAATTGAGCTTTGCCTCTTCCAGGGCAAACTGCATGGTGAGCATCATATTGGTTCCGGTATCACCATCAGGAACAGGGAAAACATTTATAGCATTGATATCGGGGGCGCCTTTTTCCAGCCAGGCAGTTCCTGAGGCAAACATTTCCTTCAGGGTTTGACCATCGGCTAAATCAGTTTTCATCCCACCCCTTTATCCGGGCTGCTAATTGTGCTATCATTGGCGCAAATTCAACAGATAGAGAAGTTTCTATGAAGTGCGAGGTTTGCGGTAAAAGAGCTCAATTTGGGCATAATATAAGCCACTCCAAGAGGCATACCCTGCGACGCTGGCTACCTAATGTTCACCGAACTACGATTATGGTAGAAGGAAGGAAAAGAAAAGTCAACATTTGCACCAGATGCCTCCGCACCCAGTATAAAGCCGCCCGCTAATTACAATCCCATGCCCCACCACTCGAGGCGTGAAGGAATCCTTTCCTTCACGATCACAGGCAAATTCTAAATACTAATTTCTAAACTCTAAACAAATCCAGATATCGAAATTCAAAGCCCTAAACTTTTTGGTCATTTATATTTTGAGCTTTGATATTGTTTGGGATTTCGTGCTTAGGATTTAGGATTTCTGTGATACCGCTTCCCTGAGTCTTTGCAATGCCTGGCTTATCCCTTCCTCGGCCCTGAATACGCTGTTTCCCGCCACCAGGACATTGGCACCGGCTTTAACTATGCCAGGGGCATTGTCGGCAGTAATTCCCCCGTCAACCTCAAGCTCGGCACTTAGTTTTCTATCATCGAGGATTTTGCGCATATTCGCTATCCTGGGCAATGTTTCCGGGATAAAAGATTGCCCGCCGAAGCCAGGATTAACGCTCATAATGAGAATCAAATCCACATGAGGAATAAATTCCTCTACTGCGCTGAGAGGAGTAGGCGGATTTAAGGATACTCCAGCCTTGGCCCCCAGCTTCTTTATCAACTCAATCGTGCCATGGAGATGGGGAGAGGCTTCTACATGCACGGTAATAATATCGGCGCCTGCGTTGATAAATTCGGAGATATACCGCTCCGGATGCTCTATCATCAAATGGACATCCAGAGGCAGGCCGGTCAAAGGGCGAATTGAAGCCACCACCGGAGCCCCGATGGTAATATTGGGCACGAAATGCCCGTCCATGACATCTACGTGGATATAATCAGCTCCGGCTCTGGTAACTTCGGCAACCTGCTCACCAAGGCGAGCAAAATCAGCAGAAAGAATCGACGGCGCCAGCTTAATCATTCTTTGATTAACTTCTTTGCCCTGGTTAATGCTATCCCTACCTGTTGGGGGGAGGTGCCGCCGGGGATATTTCGGGCAGCTACCGATGATTCCAAAGTTATATTATATACATCGTCGGTGAAGAGCGCAGAGAACTTGCTGTATTCCTTCAGGCCGAGCTCCCGGAAGTTTTTGCCCTCGCTGGCGGCATATTCGCTGAGCTTAGCTACCACGCCGTGGGCTTCCCGAAACGGCAGACCTTTCTTCACCAGGTAGTCGGCCAGGTCGGTGGCCAGAATGTAATCTTCTTTCATCGCTTTAGAAATACGTTCAGTGTTTATCTTAAGCGTTTTTACCATTCCGGCAAATACTTCCAGACTGGAGTGCAACGTGTCCACAGTGTCAAAAAGCCCTTCCTTGTCCTCCTGCATATCCCGGTTATAGGCTAAGGGCAGAGACTTCATAGTAGTTAAAATGCCCATGAGGTTGCCATATACCCGCCCGGTTTTTCCCCTGGCCAGCTCGGCTACATCGGGATTCTTCTTCTGAGGCATTATGCTGCTGCCCGTAGTGAAGGCTTCGCCAATCTCTATAAAGCCAAACTCGCTCGATGACCACAGGATAAGCTCCTCAGCCAGCCTGGAAAGATGCATCATGGCGATGGCCGCCGCTGCTTCGTATTCTATGACGAAGTCTCTATCGGAAACAGCATCCAGGCTGTTAGTGCTTACCTTGCTGAAGCCCAGCTCTCGGGCGACGAATTCTCGGTCCAGGGGATAAGGAACGCCGGCTAAGGCACCACTGCCCAGGGGCAAGACGTCGGTGCGCCCCAGACAATCATGAAATCTTTCCTTATCTCGCTGAAACATATCGAAATAAGCCAGTAAGTGGTGAGCCAGAAGGACAGGCTGGGCTTGCTGTAGGTGAGTATAGCCGGGTATGACGACGGCTTTGTTCGCCTCGGCTAACTCCACCAGCGAAGTTTGCAGAGCTTTTATCTTATCAATGGTTTTCAAGATTTCCTCCTTGACAAAGAGGCGTAAATCCAGAGCTATCTGGTCATTCCTGGAACGAGCAGTATGAAGCTTGCCCGCCGCATCGCCTATCTTTTCAAACAAGTTGGCTTCGATGTTCATATGTATATCCTCAAGCTCGGTTTTGAATTGAAACTTCCCGTGTTCGATTTCCTTTCGAATAGAGTTGAGCCCTTTGATTATCGTTTCAGCCTCGCTCTTAGCTATTATACCCTGCTTTGCCAGCATCCCGGCGTGAGCGATGCTTCCCTCAATGTCCTGGCGATATAGCCGCTGGTCAAAAGGAATAGAGGCAACGTATTCTTGCACCGTTTTATCGCTGTCTTTCACAAATCGGCTATGCAGAAGACTCATAATACCTTCGCGATACTTGACAATAGATGTCTATTTAACCTCGGCATCAATCTTGTTACCTAAATCTTCAGTTTTACTCAAAGCCTGTTCTAATTCTGCCACATCTGGCGCTTCTTCGGAGAGTGGATAGCGTACCAAGATATAGTATTCAGTTACCTGCTCACAAAGGGGCCGAAACTCTTCAAAACTTGAATCATAATCTTTAGCATTGTTGAGAAGTTTCACTAAGTCATGAACATATTGCAATTCCCAGCCCTTTGACAAAAGGTAGCCTTTAAGATACTTTTCTATGGCTTGTTGTAAATGAAACCCAGCACCCTCAGTGTCTCCATCGGCCAATAAAACCCTTGCTCGATGTAAATCTTTTTTCGCCTTCCTAATCCAATCTTTGGGATACAAAGATTCCTTACTATCGGGCATACAAGACTTCTCCCTTGGTAAGAATTTCCTGGACAAACTGGTCGCCGATTTCTAATCTTCGCTTGACTTCTTCAGGTGTCAGCACAAGGGGTGAAAAGGCCGGATAAGATGGGTCCCTGATGTCAACTATGCGACGAACTCTTACCCGTCGGTCAAGGGGCCTTTCTGGGGTTTTCTTGATGATTAGCAGGTCAATATCGCTATTCGCGTCAGGAACGCCATAGGCAAAGGAGCCGTAGAGAATAATCTTTTCTGGAGCATATTTAACCTTAATAGCCTCCACTATCTCAAAGAGGATTTTTCCTAATCTTGTGTCCGTTACCATCTTTCATCTCTCCGGAAGTCCATCTCCTGCTTTTTGGCTTCGCCTCGCTTTTAGCTATTATACCTTGTTTTGCCAGTATTTTTAACAGGAGCATCTGCTTGAAGCCTGCGGACATCGCGCCCGTCTAAACTTTTTGCCGTTTTGTATAACCTGACGATAGTGCATTGTAGTATACTTGAACGCGAAGCTATTTGGTGGAACCTGCGACACTTAGCTATTGACAAAAGTGCCACAATATATTAATCTAATAATAGCTCATCTACCAAGTGTAGAAGGAGTACCGATGCCGTCTCATTGAGGCGGCGTCTGTCGTTTCTGGTACTCTTCATAGTCTTTAAGTAGTTTCTTTCTGGTGTGATCCCAAGACACATAATAGGCAGTCCAAAGTAGTATATATCGACCTCTATCAGCTAACACTACAAC
>JAUWYE010000087.1 GCA_030615965.1 Dehalococcoidia bacterium
TGCGAGGAGCCCCGATGAATCGGGGCGACGAAGCAATCTCTAAGCGAGGTTCCTCAGTCCAACTATAGCAGGCTCCAGCTTCGCAATGAGATTGCCACGCCCCGACAAGTCGGGGCTCGTAATGACACGGGAGTTTATTACCCAACGGTACAGACATATAAAATGTCACCCATCTATCTGAACTAGCTCACACCATCAAGCGTCCACGTTTCGAAGAGCGCTTGACAGTGCGAGGGGGGTGATATAGCATAAACCAGGATTTTGGGGAAACTAAACTATTACCCTGGACAAACTAAAGGCCCATCCACCTGAAACGTTCGGGCACAACGATGGAGACAGAAGAACTAAAAGCTTTCATAGACTCGAAATTTCGACTTCCCGTAGTTGAAGGTGAAGACAAGGTCTGCTCCCTTGATGAAGCTATAAGAAAGCACGTTAAAAAAGGAATGTCCATCGGTTTTGCCGGAAGAGGCGGAGCTCTATTCGAGCAGCTTGTAAGGGAGTTCTGGGGCAAAAACCCCGAGTTCACCATTATAAATAATGGCATCACAGCAACCGTGCTGGCTTTAATTCACGGAAGACTGGCCAAGAAAATCATAGCCAGTTTCATCGGTGATGTATACCCATCGCCAGGACCGAATCCCGTGGCTCAGAAAGCCTACCTCTCCGGTGAAGTGGAGTTCGAGAACTGGACGATGCTTACCCTCCCCCAGAGACTTCTGGCTGGAGCAATGGGATGGAGCGTAATTCCCACCAGGTCAATTGTGGGAAGCTCCATGGAGGAGGAAAACAAGGAATCGTTTATGGTCATCGATGACCCGTTTGTCCCCGGCGAGAAAATAGGGCTCATGAAGGCATTGAGGCCGGATATTGCGCTGGTCCACGGCGCTGCTGCCGACCGCTGCGGAAACACAATCATAACCTATCCCTTGGGGGCTGATGTCTTTGGGGCTTGGGGGGCAAAACATGGGGTCATCGTCAGCGCAGAGAAAATAGTTCCCACGGAATATATACGTAGTCATTCACATCTTGTCCGAATTCCATCTTACATGGTCAAGGCGGTCTGCGAAGTCCCTTATGGGGCACATCCCGCGGGAATGCCAAACTGCGGCCTGCCTGAATTCGAGCACTACTTCGAAGACTACGACTTCCTCACTGACATCAGGGAAGCATCAAGGGACGAGCGAAAATTCTCGGAGTGGATAAAGTACTGGATTTTGGATTGCAAAGACTACAACGAGTATCTTGCGAAACTCGGTAGTGACAGGCTTATTTACCTTAAAGGGAAGGCTTATTCGGATTCGTGGAAAGACGAAACAGTGGCTGAGATACCAAATTTGGATTTCAACGAAGAGCCAAACTCGCTGGAGAAGATGGTGGTCACCGCTGCACAGGTTGTAAATGACAAATTCATTGCCGGAGGGTACAAGACGATACTCGCCGGTGCAGGGCTGTCAAACCTGGCAGCCTGGCTGGCAGCCTACAGACTCAAAGAGAAAGGCTATGACGCGGATTTAATGGCTGAGATAGGCATGTACGGTTACCTGCCGAGAGCTTCAGACCCATTTATATTCAGCTATCACAACATGCACACGTGCAAAATACTGAACAACAATGAAACTATGCTTGGAGTCTTCGTCGGTGGCCCGTCAAATCAATGCCTGGGCGTTTTGGCAGGAGGGCAGATAGATAAATATGGCAATGTGAACTCTACAAAGCTTCCCGGCATAACATATCTGGTCGGCTCGGGAGGAGCCAACGATATAGCTAATGGTAACAGAGAGACTGTAGCGGTAATTAACTCGGGAAAGCAGAGGTTAGTGGAAAAAGTGCCCTATATTACATTCAGTGGGAAAAATGTGACGACGCTGGTAACAGATGTCGGCGTTTTCGAAAAGATTGGCGGCGAAGAAACCTTTACGCTGACAACCTATATTCCATCCAAACCAAAACAGGCAGTAAAAGAAGCCATAGCCGAGATAGAAGAAAAAGTTGGCTGGGAACTTAAGGTCAGCCCCAATTTAAAAGAAGCTCAACCAGTAGCTAAAGAGGAAGTGACTTTATTAAGGCTATTCGACCCTAAAGGATTCTTCACGTAAAAGGGGTCAACTCTATTTTTCTCAACACCCCGCTCTTCTGTCATTGCGAGGAGCCGAAGGCGGCGAAGCAATCTTGGTGGAGGAGTAATGAGATTGCCACGCACCTTTCAGGTGCTCGCAAAGACATGTGGAGTGTCGTTGCGAGGCTGGCGAAGGCAGCCGAAGCAATCTCGTGGTGGGGCATGGGATTGACGCGCTTCGCTCGCAATGACAAAAGCCTCTTTATCGGCGGGGAATAAGTCCCCGCCTTCTCAAGGGGCTGTCGCTTGAGGTTTTGTTTTCTTACGCTTCTAAGCGGGTGAGATAAACTTGCAAAGCGGAGCAATAGCTTTGGTAAGTCCGGGAATCGAAGAGAACAAACACGACATCTTTAAGGGATGTTGCTTGCTCCTTAAGAAACGAAACGACGGTGCTTACTGCTATTTTTGCTGCTTCAGCCACGGGGTAGCCATAGGCTCCGGTGCTTATGGAAGGAAAGGAAATGCTGGCCAATTTGTTCTCGGTAGCTAATTTCAGGCACTCGTAATAGGCACTCTTCAAAAGCTCAGCTTCGTTTCTGCTGCCACCATGCCAGATGGGACCAACAGTATGTATTACATACTGTGATTTGAGATTCCCCCCCGTGGTGATTATAGCTTTGCCTGTGGGCAATCTTCCTTGCTGGGCAACGATTTTCTTGCATTCCTCTAATATTGCTGGTCCCCCGGCCCGGTGTATTGCGCCATCCACCCCTCCTCCACCCATTAAGCTGGGGTTGGCAGCGTTAACGATGGCATCGGTAGCTTGACTGGTGATATCTCCCTGGACAATAGAAACTTTTGTTTGATTGATCGTCATCTCCATCTTGAAAATGGGGTCAACTCTATTTAATTATTTGTTTTATTATGTCCGGCTCCTCCCCCTTCTCATTAATGAAGGTCAAAATTCGGAGCTTGAAAAGAATGGAAAGTGTCTAGACATTAAATAAGAAGGTAACTACATCTCCATCCTGGATGATGTAATTTTTGCCTTCTGTCCTTAGCAGACCTCTTTTTCGCGCCTCAGCTAGATTGCCGCAGCTTTCCAAATCACTATAGCTGATAACCTCCGCCCGGATAAATCCCCTTTCCATGTCGGAGTGAATCTTTCCTGCCGCTTTTGGTGCTGGAGTTCCACCAGGGATAGTCCAGGCCTTTAGCTCAGAGGAAACTGTGGTAAAGAAAGAAACCAATCCCAGAAGGCGGTAAGAAAGGTCGATAACCCGGTCAAGCGCCGGTTTGCTCAGCCCCATAGCTTCGCGAAATTCCTTGGCTTCAGCGTCGCTGAGCTGAGCTAGCTCCATCTCCAGCTTGCCGCAAAGGGCTACCACGGCAAACTGGGGGTAAAGGGAACTTATCTCACCTTCCAATTGGGAAGCCTGTGATATTTGCTCCTCTCCGATATTAAGGACTACCAGCATAGGTTTAGCGGTAAGAAATTGATAGTTGGATAACATTTTGAGTTCTTCTTTAGCCAAGCCTTGTAGTCTTATTGGTATATCCTTCTCTAATTCCGCCTTAACCTTTTGAAGCAAAAGTTGCTCCTTTAAATAGGACTCCCGCTCTGCTGCTTTAGCTCCTTTTAAGCTTGTCTCCAGTTTGTCAAGCCTTCTCTCGATAATAGCCAAATCGGAAATAGCGAGTTCTAAATCTAAGGAAGCTATGTCTCGTTTCGGCTCTATGCTTCCTTCAGGATGGGGAACCTTGTCATCTTCAAAAGCCCGGACTACCTGGAGCAAGGCATCAGCAGTAGTTAGATAGCTCAAGAATTCTCCCCCTACTTCTTCCGTCCCGAAGCCCTTGAGGGAACCGGCGATATCTGTGTAACTCACCTCTGCGGGAACAGTCTTTTTGGGCTGGAATATGCCTTCCAGCACTGATAGTCGGGAATCAGGCACCTTGGCCACGCCGGTATTGGGAGCCAGGGTAGGGGAATAAGCGGCAACTTCAGCGCTGCTTTTGGTTAGGGCATTAAAGATAGTCGTTTTGCCGCTCTTAGGTATCCCGATAATGGCAACCTTCATGATTATATCCTATCATATTTTAGTTTTGAGCGATTGATTGACAGCAGCCGTTTGGCATATCCGAACCCTTCGCATGGTTCAAGACCTAATTTAGAGAAGCGGGCGGGGACAAGCCCCGCCCCTACGAATAAATGTAGTGGCGGAGTTCATCTCCGCCTCGCTCTGAGGGGCACAAGCCCTACCCACACCCGCTGGCTGTGATAGAATACGAGGTAAATGCTCTACATTCTTTATGGTCAGGACGATTTCTCCCTCAATCAAGCTGTGGAGAAAATTAAAGCTGACCTGGGCGATTGGGAGATGGTAGCGACTAGCACCACCAACTTAGAGGGTCAACATCTAACTTTAAGTGAACTTAGAAATAAATGTGGTGCCGCTCCTTTTTTATCCTCACATCGCCTGGTTATAGTCGATGGCTTATTAGGGCGCTTTGAGGTAAAACAAAGCCGACCGCGGTCTGGCAAAGGTAAATCTGGAAACGGGCTGGGGGAATGGGAAGACCTGGCTTCTTACATCGAGCAAATGCCAGAAACGACTGTGCTGATGCTGGTTGATGGGGAGATGAAGGGCCAGAATCCTCTATTAAAGCAGCTTTCACCATTAGCTGAAGTAAGAACCTTCCCCTTGTTGCGGGGCAGGGATTTAAAGGCCTGGATACAACAACGGGTAAGGGAAGAGGGCGGCGATATCACCACCCAGGCCGTGAATTTGCTCGCTGAACTCATAGGTGGAGACTTATGGGCGATGAATGGTGAAATCCAGAAACTGCTTCTTTATAGCCAGGAGCGCCCTATCGGCGAAGATGATGTCAGACAACTGGTAAGTCATGTCCAGGAGGCTAATATCTTTGCCCTGGTGGATGCAGTGGCTGAAGGCCGAACCGAGTTAGCCCAGCGGATACTTCATCGGCTATATCATGATGGTATTGCACCAACGTATATCCTGGTCATGATTACCAGGCAATTCCGCTTAATAGCTCAAGCCAAAGATTTGGAACGGGGGCTGTCTCGCCTGCAGATTCAGGATAGGTTGGGGCTGAAATCAAGCTATAGCTTGGATAAAACGCTTAGCCAGGCCAAACTGTATGATTTCGAGGGGGTAAAACGGGCTTACGATAAGCTTCTGGAGACCGACTCGGCCATCAAAACCGGCAAATATAGCGATAAATTGGCTCTAGAACTCTTGGTAACCGAACTTGCCTGCCTATAGTTGACTGTATGAATCATTATAATTCTCTCTCCCTCAAACAAACCCCTTCTGTCATTGCGAGCCCCGATTTATCGGGCGTGGCAATCTCCTCTCCCCTCGCGGGAGAGAGTTAGAGGGGGGGGAATTCACCCTCACCCAGACCCTCTCCCTTGATGGGAGAGGGTCTGGGTGAGGGTGTTGTGCTGAAGGCGCGGCAATGCCTCACCAAATGTCATCCTGAGCATAGCGGAGGATCTCGGCTTGCCGAGATTGCTTCGCCCCGACAAGTCGGGGCTCGCAATGACGAAGAAGAGAGGGCTGGCAATGATAAAAGAGATTAGGTTCAGCTTGCTGGAGAGCGATACTGCCCCGTTTCTGCCTTTTCGCACCTTGTTGGGAGGAAGGCGAGTTAACAAATTGGCTAAACTGCTAAAATAGGATTGTGTCCATAAAGCTGATAGCCAAGAAGGGCTCGACTTTCCATGATTTCCCCTACTCTCATCCCGAACGAAAGTGCTTCCATTGCTGGATTATCAATGTTACGCCACCGGGACCAAACCAATGTCTTCACGATTGTATCTACTGCTATGCCAGAGAAGCTATTTACTCCAATTACTCCGAGGATACCCTGATTTATAACAACTTGCCTGAGTTAGTGGAGAGGGACCTCGAAAAGCTAACTCTATGCCCGCCAATTTCCCTGTCCAATATCTCCGACCCCTGTCAGGACATACCTGAATTGGAGAGAGAGGTCAAAAGACTGATACAGCTTCTTATGGACTACGGCGTCTCCTTTTTCATCACCACCAAAGGCGACCCGTCCTTTCTTTTGGAGTTGCCTGACTTTAGCGAATACAAACCTAAATTTATAGCTATAACCATCGAAGGGACTCGTGAGGTGCTCGGGCTTTTGTCACCAGGGGCGCCTTCGTTCGATGCCAGGGTAGCTGCTGCCGGCAAGCTATCTAACATGGGTATAGACATTGTCATCCGCCTCGACCCCATTTTGGTCCATTTATTCCTGGCCCTTTACGGTGATTCCTGGTTTGAAAAAATAGCCGGGTTGCTTGATGTCTTCGCTGCGATTGGAGCCAAGCATATCATCGCCAGCACTGGCAGGCTATCCAGGAAGCGCTCTCCACTAGGCGGTCACGAAGGCACAAGTCCCGATACATCGGGATGGCAGCGAATATACAAAGTTATCTACAGCCAGTCGCCACTAGCAGCTAAGAAATTCGAGCAAGAATACATCTACGAGGCACATTGGTCAGGCGGAGGCTATCGCCTGCGC
>JAUWYE010000153.1 GCA_030615965.1 Dehalococcoidia bacterium
TAAGGGGATAGAAGAAACGGCAAAGGGGACTCTTAGTGGACTATCCTATGCAAACCCCGCAGACCATGAAAAGATTCACTTCTTAGAGGCAGTCATAATGTGCTGTCAGGGCATGAAAATACTGGGGGAAAGGCATGCCGCCGAAGCCCGAAGATTAGCTCAGAGCGAGGAGAATCCAGAGAGGAAAAAGGAATTACTCGAAATAGCCGAGATATGCGATTGGGTGCCATATAATCCGCCCCGAACTTTCCACGAAGCAGCACAGACCTGCTGGTTTGTTCAGATGGGGGTAAAAATGGTGCAAGCTAGCACCAGCCACGGCTTAGGTCGGTTTGACCAATATATGTATCCATATTATGAAAGAGATATAAGAGAGGGGAGACTGACCAAGGAAAAGGCACAGGAGTTAATTGAGTGCCTGTGGATTAAGAATGCTGAAGTAATACCGATACAGTCTGAATATGAGGCAAGACATCTCGCCGGCTACCAGCCTTTCCACAATGCTAATATTGGCGGTCTGACAAGGGAGGGAGCAGATGCTACTAATGAGCTCTCATATATGTGCCTGCAAGCAACATATGATGTAAGGCTAAATAGTCCTTCTCTTTCAATCAGGGTCCATAAGAATAGCCCGGATAAGCTGTTGATGAAAGCCGCTGAGGTGATACGGCTCGGTGGGGGTATGCCCCAAATCCATAATGATGAAGTAGGCATCCGAATGATGTTAGCCTGTGGCACTTCCGTTGAGGATGCCTATGACTACGACGTAAGGGGATGTAGTGAGGCACAGGTGCAGGGCAAAATGTGGAAATACAGTGACGGCGGAGCGCTTAATATGGGTGCCTGTGTTGAGTGGGCATTAAACGACGGGTATTCAAGGATGCTCAACACCAAAGAAAGGTGGGGATTACCCACCGGCGACCCCAGGAAATTTAACAGTTATGAGGCAGTAGAAGGTGCTTTTAAGCAACAACTGTCCTACCTGGAAAAGCACGCCTGCATTTCCGATATGATTATTGAAGAAGCTCATGCCAATGTGTGTCCTGAGCCTTACGTATCAACATTGTTGGAGGGTCCGGTGGAAAAGGGGATAGATTATCTCAAGGGCGGTTGCTTGTATAATGTGGGACCAGCACCTCAATTCACTGGTTTAGCCGATGCAGCCAATTCCCTGGCCGCAATTAAAAAACTCGTTTTTGATGATAAAACAATCACTATGGGCGAATTGATCGATGCCCTGGACAATAATTTTGAGGGGAGAGAAGATATACGGCTAATGCTGCTTAACCGTGGGCCAAAATATGGCAAAGATGACGACTACGTTGACGATATAGCCAGAAGAATTGCTGATTTTTGCGCCGAGGAAGCCTCAAAGTATATGAGTATGAGAGGATGTAGATTCATTTCAGGGATGTACCCGGTATCAGCGAATACCCCCCTGGGTATGGTTGTTGGTGCCTTACCTTCAGGAAGGGTGGCGGGTACGCCTTTAGCCGATGGTATTTCCCCGCAGCAGGGAACAGATAAATCTCCAACAGAGGTTATTAAATCGGTTACCAAGTTTGACCATGCCAGGCACCTGGATGGTGGAATGCTGAATATCAAGTTTAACTCCTCCGCTTTGGCTGACGAAAGGGGGCTGAGGAATTTTGTTTCCCTGGTAAGAACCTTTCTTGACCGCGGCGGGTGGCATATCCAGGTTAATGTGGTTGATGCCGCCACCTTGAAGGCTGCACAGGAACACCCAGAGAAATACCCCACCTTGATGGTAAGAGTAGCCGGTTACAGCGCTTACTTTACTGACCTTTGCCGAGAAACCCAGAATGATATTATCAGCAGAGCAGAACACACTGGTATTTAGCAAGTGGACTTAAGTGTTATAGTTAAACGAGGAGGTTATGTACGCAGCAAGGCTCAAAGAGCCTTGCTGCATTATTGATGAAGAATATAGAAGCAATAGTCTTTGATATTCAGAAATTTAGTGTTCATGACGGACCTGGCATCAGAACACTTATCTTTATGAAGGGATGTCCCCTAACTTGCATCTGGTGCTCTAATCCTGAATCCCAATCCACTACCCCAGAATTAACCTATATGGGAGATAAGTGCATCCGCTGCAATAAATGCCTGGAGGTCTGCCCCAACCATGCCATCTCGGTAGAAGAAAATAGGTTAGTCCATAATAAAGACCTGTGCCAGCTCTGTGGGAAATGCGTTGAGGTTTGCTATGCTGAAGCCAGAAAGATGTTGGGAATGGTGGTAGACGTAAATTACATTATCAAAGAAATAGAAAAGGATACCTTATTCTATAGAAACTCTGGAGGCGGTGTGACCTTCGGCGGCGGGGAACCTGTTCTCTATCCCGATTTTATTAGCGCAGTTTCTGCAGAATGCCACAGTGAAGACATCCCTGTGGCAATAGAAACCTGCGGCTTTACCTTTTGGAGGAACTTTAAAAAAATTCTAGACAATATAGACCTGGTAATGTTTGATATTAAACATATGGACCCCAAAACACATAAGGAGCTATGCGGTCATTCAAATCAATTAATATTAAACAATCTGAAGCGCCTTTCCCAAAGAAATGATATTGAAGTTGTGGTAAGGGTTCCCATCATACCTGGGCTAAATGATTCTAAGGACAATATCAGCAACACCATCAAATTTGTGGCATCACTAAGAGGCAATATCAAAAGAGTGGAGCTTTTGCCCTACCATAAGTTTGGCGAAAGCAAATATGAAAGGCTCGGAAGAAAATACCCCCTCAAGGGTCTGAAAATACCAAGTGATGAGCACATGCAGAACATTAAAAGAACTATGGAAGGTTATGGATTAAATATCCAGATAGGTGGCTGAAGAAACCCTTCCTCAATACTCCAGTTAAACAACCGCCTTAATGCCTTATAGTACGGCCATGCTGTGGATGGTTTGGACTTGGTGAACCTACGACTACCGTTACCGGCACTATACTCGAAACTTCTTGAGCCAATCCAGGATAAAAACTGCCTAACTCGCCTGGTATCTAAGAGGTCGACTCGGTCAGTTGCTTACCCAGCTTTGTGGTGAGCCGCACAGGACTCGAACCTGTAACCTGCTGATTAAGAGTCAGCTGCTCTTCCAATTGAGCTAGCGGCCCACTTATAGTATAAGTTTAACAAACCTTAAACTCATAAGCAACTTACCTAGTGCGTTTTCCTGTATATAATAAAGCAAAATCAGGATTGACACACTATTTGTTTAATAGTGAAATAAGTTGGAATACTAGGTAATAGGATAGTATATATAATGGAATATTTTCAGCAACTGGTTAAGGGCGTTACTGAGCCTATACTCCTTTACTTGATTAACGAGATACCAATGTATGGCTACCAGATTACAAAGGAGCTG
>JAUWYE010000115.1 GCA_030615965.1 Dehalococcoidia bacterium
CGTTGATTGGCGTATTGTATTTTATCTCCACTCCGCGCTTGGCGATATAATCTATCTCCTTTTCAATAACTTCCCGCGGCAGGCGAAAGTCGGGTATAGCTACCGAGAGCATGCCCCCGCCTAGGGGAAGAGCTTCAAAGACCGTGACAGGATAGCCCATTTGAGCCAGAAAGTAGGCGCAGGACAGCCCTGTAGGTCCTGCCCCTACCACTGCTACTTTTTGGCTGTGAGTCCGGGGAAAGGGTTCTGGTTCAGGTAATTCCCCAATGTGGTCAAAATACCAGTCGGCGGCAAAGCGCTTAAGCGCCCTGATAGCTACGGAATCGTCGAGTTCCCCGCGGCGACACCTCCCCTCGCAGGGATGATGGCAGATGCGGCCGCAAATAGCGGGGAAGGGATTACGGTCCCTGATGGTGTTGACAGCTTCCAGATACTCACCATCGGCAATTTGAGCCACATATTTGGGAATGTTGATACCCACCGGGCAGGTATGCTGACACGGTGATACCATGAGGGCATCACACACAGCGGCCGGGCATTTCTTCTCTTGTATATGGGTTTCATATTCATCTCTGAAGTACTCAAGGGTGGTGAGCACGGGGTTGGGACAGGTTTGCCCCAGACCGCAGAGCGAGCATTCCTTAACCGTCTTGGCTATGGTAAGCAGAGTATCCATATCTTCTTCACATCCTTTGCCCTGAGTGATTCTGGTCAGTATCTCCAGCATTTGTCTGGTTCCCAGGCGACAAGGGACACACTTCCCGCAGGACTCAGATTGAGTGAAGCTCAAGAAATACCTGGCTATCTCTACCATACAGGTGGTCTCGTCCAGCACCACCATACCACCAGAGCCCATAATCGAACCTAATTGAGCCAGTGTTTCATACTCCACGGGGGAATCGAGAAATCGGGCAGGGATACAGCCACCCGAAGGACCACCCGTCTGCACCGCCTTAAACCGTTTGCCCCGGGGGATACCACCCCCGACATCAAAGATAATGGTGGATAGAGGAGTGCCCATAGGCACCTCTACCAACCCACTGTTGGCAATCTTTCCCGTGAGGGCAAAGACAGCCGTCCCCTTGCTCTTTTCCGTACCTATGCCGGCAAACCAATCAGCCCCGCGGTCAATGATAACGGGAATGGAAGCCAGGCTCTTTACATTATTGATAGTAGTAGGCTTTCCTTCCAGACCTGATTGGGCGGGAAATGGGGGGCGGGGACGAGGCATGCCCCGTCGGCTCTCAATAGAAGCCATTAGAGCTGTTTCTTCACCACAAACAAAGGCCCCGGCGCCTTCTTTGATGTGCACCACAAAATCAAAGCCTGAGCCGAGAATATCTTTACCCAAAAAGCCCCTTTGTCGGGCTTGCTCCAAGGCAACGTGAACTCGCCTAACTGCTAAGGGATACTCGGCACGGACATAGATGTAGCCCTCATTGGCACCTATGGCATATCCAGCAATGGTCAGCCCTTCAACAACAGCATGGGGATCTGCTTCCAGGATGGAGCGGTCCATAAAAGCACCGGGGTCGCCTTCATCGGCATTGCAGATGACATATTTCTTTTCTCCGGGAGCGCTTCGGCAAAACTCCCACTTGAGGCCGGTGGGAAAACCAGCGCCACCACGCCCGCGAAGGCCAGATTTCTTAACCTCCTCAATAACCTGCTCGGGAGTCATCAAAAGAGCCTTTTTCAGTGCCCGATAACCTCCACGAGCAATATAATGCTTGATTTTTTCCGGGTTGATTTGCCCGCAATTGCGCAGAATGACACGCTGCTGTTTTTTGTAGAAGTTTATCTCTGAATAGCGCGGTATGGCCTCGCCAGTTACCGAGTCATGGTAGAAAAGGCGTTCCACAGGCTTGCCATCTCGAAGATGAGAGGTGACAATTTCTGGAGCATCCTCGGCCTGGACATGGGTATAGAAAATGCCTTCAGGTTCAATGACTACATTGGGACCCTGCTCGCAGAAACCGTGACAACCAGTGAAATCCACCTCGGCATGGCTTATCCCTTGCCGGCTTATTTCTTCCTTAAGCGCCTCATAGACAGCATCAGAGCCGCTGGAAAGGCATCCTGTTCCCTGACAAACAAAGACAGTACGATGGTTTCGCATACTACCCTCTACCCTCCCGATTCCTGAACAATTGCTCCACCTTCTTAGGGTTCATGTGACCATGGACGTGGTCAGCGACGACTATGTTGGGGGCAAGGGCACAAACGCCGATGCAGGCCACGGTTTCCAGGGTATATTCCAAATCAGGGCTAGTCTCACCCTCGTCTAAATCTAGATGCTGCTTAACCAATTTCAATATCGTCTTCCCTCCCCGCACATGGCAAGCCGTCCCCCGACAAACTCTGACAACTTTTCTGCCCCGTGGCTGAGTGTAGAGCTGGGTATAAAAACTAATCACCCCTTGTACCTGACTGGGGAAAAGCCCCAAGCTTCTGGCTATAAGCGGTATAGACTGAGGAAGGATATACCCGAACTCAGTTTGGATTTTTTGCAGCAGCGGTATCATTGCCCACTTCTGCTGACTATATTCAGCAACAATGGCATTTATTCGTGCTAGGTCAGCCTTTGTGATTGTCTTCGCTTTACTCATGAAGCTCCAACCTTTCTATTCTCATATTAAGTAGCACGGGGGCTTGTCCCCCATCTTTTTGCCGAGAACAAGCCTCGGCGTCACAACCTCTCCCCTCAAGGGAGAGAAATTTTCTCTATTTTTACGCTGCATGCTTTCAGTGAAGGCGATTTTGCTTCCGGATTTAAGACAATGTCGAATAGCTCATTAATCGGAGTTTCTGGAAATGAACCTGGCATAAAGAGCATCCCCTCACGTAGTGTATCGGTAATCTTGACCATTGTAGTCACCTCGCCTACAGCTGAGATTACCTTGACCTTCTCACCATCAGTGATAGCAAGTTTTCTGGCGTCAGACTCACAAATTTCCACAAAAGACTGGGGGGAAAATTTCCTCAGACGCCAAGCTCTTGAACTCCTGTTGCCAGTGCCAAAGTGATAAAGGGTAGTCCCGGTGAGCAGAGTAAAGGGATAATTTGATTTTCTCTTCCCTGCTTGTGGAGTATATTCAATGGGGGAGAAACGGGCAAATCCCTTTAAGAGTTGCCTACCATAGGTGCGTCCTGTTTCCCCGTAGGCTAACTCATCCTGTCTTTCGGAATCAGTATAGGCTTCGTATGAAGGAACTAATTCCTCAATCTCACTCATAACATCTTGTAGAGAGGAATATGGCATCGGAGACCCCATTTTATCAGCCAGCCGCAGGATTATTTCCCAGTCTGACAGGCTTTCACCAATAGGCTCGATCGCTTTACGCACCCTGTTTACCCTGCCCTCAAAATTAGTGAATGTTCCGTCCTTTTCGGCGAAGCTTGCCGCTGGCAGAACTACATTTGCCAGTTTGGCCGTTTCCGTAAGGAACATGTCCTGGACCACGAGAAAATCAAGGGAAGTCAGGATTTCTGTAATGAGTCTCGAATTTGGAAAGCTCAAGACAGGATTTTCTCCTACGATGTACATGCCTTTAATCTTTCCCTCTTTTGCCTGTTCCATAATCTCCAGGGTCGTTAGCCCAGCCTCAGCCGGCAAGCTTGCTCCCCAACGTTCTTCGAACTTTCCCCTGGCCTGAGCATCCGTTACACTCTGATATCCAGGCAGAAATTTGGGCAGTGTTCCCATGTCGCAGGCGCCTTGCCCATTGTTTTCTCTTTGCAGCGCATACACGCCACCTCCCCTACGCCCAATGTTTCCCGTCAGTAACGCCAAATTTGCCAGGGCCCTCACACCGTTTGTTCCTGTGGTATGCTGCGTAATTCCCGTGCCATAGACAATTGCTGCCCGGCTTGCCTCGGCGTATAGTCGAGCGGCTGTACGGATTTCTTGACCTGTAACACCAGTAGCCTCCTCAACGTACTCCAGGGTATATTTTTTCAAGCTTTCGTCAAAAGCTTCAAAGTTATCTGTTCTTCTGGCGACAAATTCCTCGTCCAGCAAGCCTTCGTCAATAATCACCTTGGCCAGGCCATTTATAAGAGCCACGTCAGTGCCGACTTCAGGTCGTAACCAAAGATGGGCAAACAAAGAGAGCCTTGTCTGCCGAGGATCTACCAACAATAATTTGACACCGCGCTGTTTGACAGCACGCTTTATGGCATAACCGACGGCAGGGGCTGAGGAACTGGGATCAGCCCCAATGACTAATATGAGCTCTGATTGCTCCAGGTCACTAAGATAATTTGTAGTGCCGGAGAAGCTAAGGGAAGACCCCAGGCCGATACGACTGGCGGAGTTGTACAAGCGACCGCCATTATCAATGTTATTGGTGCCCAGCACACATCTAGCGAATCTCTGCAAAAGGTAGTTCTCTTCGTTGGTGCACTTAGAGGAGCCCAGGATGGCTAGGCTGTCACCGCCATATTCATCCTTTATTCGCTGGAATTGAGTGCTTACCAGTTCTAAAGCTTTTCCCCAGGACAGTTCCTCAAAATTACCATTACCCTTAACCAGGGGTTTGAGCAACCTATCCGGGCTGTTGACGAAATCACAGCCGTAGCTTCCCCTCACGCAAAGCACACTGTGATTTACTGGGTCTTCCTTACCGGGTATAACTCGCACGACCTGATTATCCTTGACTTCTAAGCAAATACTGCACCCGCAGCCACAAAAGGGGCAAGTCGTTTCCGTCGTAGACTTAGTCGTGCCCCCATATATCCTATCCTTTTCCATTAATGCTCCTGTAGGGCACAGCGCCACACAAGTTCCACAGAAAGTACACTCGGAGCTTTCCAGCGGCAAATTGTTCAGTGTCGCCGGTATGGTCGTAAATCCTCGTTGAAAGTAGTCAATAGCACCTTCAACGACTAGTTCCTGGCAGGCTCGAATACATTTGGCACACAGTATGCACTTGCTCAAATCTCGTTCAAGGAAAGGATTGACTTCCTCAATGCTGGCCATCTGGGGAATCCTTTGCAACTCCACCAATCCGATGCCCAGGTCTGAGGCAATTTGGCGTAGCTGGCAGCGATTGCCTTTATCGCATACCAGGCAGGAATCAGGATGACTGGTAAGCATCAGCTTAACTATGGTTTTGCGGCGCTCTATGACTCGCGGGGAATGCGTGTTGATTACCATCCCCGATGCTATCGGGGCGACACAAGATGCCAATAAGGCACTATTTCGTTCGTCTTCTACCAGACAGACGCGGCAAGCCCCAACTGAAGTGAGTTGAGGATCGTGACAGAGTGTGGGGATATCTATGCCTGATTCCTTCGCCAGTTCTAAGATGGTCATCCCCGGATAGCCACTTACCTCACGACCGTCAAGAGTAATGGTTATCGGCTGC
>JAUWYE010000180.1 GCA_030615965.1 Dehalococcoidia bacterium
GTGCTCCTCTAAACTTTGAGCAACCTCTTCCCACCATGCGGGCAAGCCACCACCCTTTTTCAGCCAGCGTTCATGGGCCTCGGAGATAGCACCTTTTATTTGCTCAAACCTCTTTTGGACTCCTTCTCCACCAGGCATACAACCTAGAGCGCAGAACTCCCTAAACTGCTTGGGGTTCTTTTTCTCACTGATGAGACCGAGAACTCCAGGAGACCACGCATAATGGGTTGTGTCATAGGTGAAACAGGTGCATGGTGTAGCTCTAGCCTTTGCCGCATCGATTACCCTACCTTGTCCGATTGCCTCATGTTCCAGGATATTAATCAGCAACTCATAGTTGGAGGGCAGCTCCTCGTATCTTTTAATATGGTCAGGCTCCAAATTGGCTATCTTGGCCCTGATAGGGGGTTCAGCCACTTCCAGGTATTCCCCACGTGCTCCCCTTTTTATGATGGTTGGTTCAATCTCAACTTCATCATTGATGATTGATACCACTCGTCCACAACTCCCAGTGTATTTATCACAGACTTTGTTCCCAATTGCTATGTCAGGTATCATCCCTCACCTCCTATTAACCCTCTGGGCCAAAAACCTTTCGAGCTTTGCTCAGCAGGCCGGGTGCAAGCACTTCGGTATCCGCACCATAGATATAACCGCAGCCGGTATCGTCACTATAAATTGCGTAAGCACCTGCCTTAGTAAGGAAAAACGCAAGAACATCCTTGCCTGCGGCCTTCAAGTGCATTCCGAGTTCTGAGTGCTGGATTTTCAAATCCTCTTTGCGTACGAGCCCAGCTAGGTTCTCCGGGAATATTATTGACGATTTCGCTATCGCTTTGATGGCATCATAATCCCTAAACAGGCTAATACCACTTGTGATACACTTTGTCTGGCTTTCTATTGTCATCCTCTCCCCTCCTACTTTTTGCACTCGCAGGCGACTACTTTCTGCCACATCTCACCTTGCAGCTCAGCGATTGAGGCATCCAGTGCCAGGGGTATCCTGTCTAGCGGTTCCTTCAGGGCATCCCTTATTCTCTGTTCCACTCTTCCAAGTGTTGTCTTCGGGATGTTCGGATAGATTATGTCGCTCGCTGGTGGACCAAGAAAAGTCAGTATAAAACTATTACTTAAAGCTTGAATTTTCTCTTTGTTTTCAAGCTTCCAAGTATCGCTATGAAGCTCTTTCAGCTTGTCGCGAAGAAACAGGTAATCATCAGCAAGAAGCTCGCATTGTTTGCTGATCGTCATCCCTCACCTCCTCTTCTCACATTCGCAGTCGACTACTTTTTGAAGAGCACCTTGCTCTACAAGAGGTTCAACATCAACCAAATAACCTATTGCCATATCTAAATTAGTTTCAGCATATTTTAGTGCCTGCCCAGTATAATCTAAAGCCTTTGAATATTCTGGTGTATCCTTCATACTTTCAAGGGCAAATTTTAACCAGCCAATACTTGTTTGAGCTTCTGGTACCCGCCCCAATTTTAATTGTTCCCTAGCAATAGAAGCCCAATGAATACCATCAAAGACTTTTTTAAATTCAAAAGCACATTTGTCGCTTATTCCCATCTCACGTCTTCTTTCGCTGTTTTATAAAGCTCTTGAGGTCTTGTAAAGCCTCACACCCAATGCATTCTTCGGTGTAGCTTTGTCTGACCTCACCGTACTTTGCCATGAATTCCTCTCTCAGCCTAGCTGCCTGAGCGGCAGCCTTCTCTATATCATCAACTGTCCTTATCTCTCCAATTTGGTGTCGTAAGTCCCTGGAGTTCTTTAGTGCCCATAAAGCCAGCTCCTTTTCTTTGCCGGTTAGTCCAGCTAGAGCTTGAGGGGCAAGGTCAATTCTCTCCATCATGTTGTGTTCATCTAAGGCTAGCCCTATCCTACCCTGGACTTCTTTGCTTATCATGCCATCTGATCGAGCAAACCTCAGCCCCTCGGACAAAGCACCGCTGATAGTGCTCCAATGGTCGCGGCTACATGAAAGACACGCTGTGGCAGAGGCTATTTCCTCGATAGGGGTTTT
>JAUWYE010000085.1 GCA_030615965.1 Dehalococcoidia bacterium
GACCGGCGACTCAGGGGACATGCCCCGTGTGTGGGACTAAGATGTTCAGGATTGGGAAGGCATAACGATAGAAGCCTTATGACTTCTAGAAGGCTGTGTATCGGTCATAATACCCAGCCTTTCTATTGTGATCACACAATTCATCGTTTTGTGACCTAATAGTCAGCCAGATTATGCCTTCAAGATTTGCTCCCTTGTTCCCGTTTCAGTTCCAGGTTTGAACTGCTAGCTTCTGAGTTACAGCTTCTAACTTAGAATTCGTAGCTCACAGCTAGCGACCTGAAACCCAAAACCCAAAACCCAAAACCTGAAACTTAGAACCCGTAGCTCATAGCTAATAACCTGTAACTTGAAACTTGGAACTTAGAACCCATAGCTCACAGCTAACAACCTGAAACCCAAAACCTAAAACCCAAAACTTGGAACTTAGAACTTCGCGTTCCATGTTCTGATACATGGTTCTAGAAACTGGATAAGTAAGCCGGTATCCAGTTTCAGTGTTCGCAGTTAGCATTACCAATAGAATTGCATCACAATCCGGAATTGGTTGCACATAACCATTTTGTTTAGTTTCTCGTTCTGCATTGACCGGGACAAGCGAGTGCACAGACCATCAGATTGTGATTGTTGCCTGCGAGATACGTCCCTCGAGTCGATATGACCCTGCCTTCCCTCGCTCTTCGCTCCGTCGCTCTACCACACTGTCACTCTATCGCCTCATCGCTCCGCCGCTCGGTCGCTCCGTTGCTGTGGAGGTGCCTTGCTCCATGCCGCACCGCTGCAGGGACCGGAGCGTGCAGAGCGGAAACGAGGCGGAACGGAGCGGAAACTGAGGCGGCACAGAGCAGAAACGAGGCGCAACAGAGCGGAAACTGAGGCGGCATGGAGCGGTGAGGCGCAACAGAGTAGAAACGAGGCGGCACGGAGCGGAAACTGACGCGGAAATCAAAGCGGAAACCAGGAGGCAGATCCTGAAGACACAATCTGGCTTATTGTTATTCCACAATAAGATGAAATGTGTTCCTTGAAAACTTTGGCCCCTGCACTTAGTCAATTGCATACTTAAACAAAATGGTTTAATCTCAATAGGTGACTATGTCTAATAAACGTTCAATATTCATAGGCATTGACTTATCAGATCCTTTTGCCAAGCGTAAACGCCCTTGCACTAGAGCGACTATCGGATCGAACCTGAATTGCATATTTGGTGAATGGGAATATGACCTGACCGGCAATCAGATTGTCCCGGATAAAATACTCCCCATACAATTTGTTCTCGCTATTGACGGACCTCAGGGACTAGCAAGCAATCCGGAATGCACGATGAGACTTGGTGAGCGCGGACTTGGGACGGCAGGTAAATCACCCTATGCTTTCCGCCCCATCGGGCAGCCATACGCCGGGTTCGTTCAAGGCTCTGTCAAATTGTTCTATTCACTGAATAAGTCTCAACGTTTTCAGTTGTATGGATTAAAGAACGAGAAGGTAGATACGAACTTAATCGAAGTATATCCAGGTGCAGCTTGGCCCGTAATTTCTGGTCACAGGTTGCAAAAGAAGAGGCTCTTGGCTGGACGGCAATCTAGGTACGAACTGTTGATGAGGATAGGAATCAAATTCAGTCCTAAGTATACCATTGAAGTTCCGCCTACACATGACCAACTAGACGCAGCGATAGCTGCATACATAGCTTATCTGTTCAGCATTGGAAAGACTATGGAGTGTGGCCAGAATCCTTTTGAGGACGAAAGACTTGGTGTTCTTAGAGAGGGCTTGATAGTTCAACCAGCGCGTATTTAACGAAATGGCTTTAGGTTAGCAAAAATGGATCGCTGGATGCACGACTCATTTGACATCATCTGTTTCGGCAGAAGTTACTGGTGGCTTCACCGGGAGATTGACAAGAAGGCGAAAGAACTTGGGATACACCACCGAATCTACAACCATGACTGGTACTGGGAGTTCAAGAAGAGATGGGACTTCGAGGACCCATTTCCACTTGGAGAGCTTGATAAAGAACTATCGCAGATCATCGAATCAGTCCCCAGGACACTGAGAAGTAGATTTGAAGCCATACTCAAACAGGAAATTAGCGACTTATCTCAAAAAGGCTTAGTTAAAGAAGCTTTCCAGGTTTATGTTTGTCACTGTTTCTGGGATCGGGTGTGGAATGAGTATTCTGCTGAAGAAAGGCAGCGATTAAAACAGTTTGTCGCAGTCTGGATGCTTAGCCCACAGCTGCTGTACGAAAAAGCAGGTGTGGACGTTATAGAAGGGAAGGTGAAAGTAAAGATCGATGGCGAACAGTGGGAAGATAACCCAGGCCTAAAGACTGACTATGCAAATTTGGTGGAAATTATCAGAGGCGAGTTAGATAACAGGCCGAAACGTAGGTTTTGAGTGGATTGGTTCGGACGGAATGACAAGCCGATCGCGCCAGCTAGGCAGGTGATGCTTACACTGGGCGTTTGCTTTCTACATCTTGGCTATTTGTGTGAATTTCCACACGACATCGCTCTTGCTCTGAAAAACGCTCTTAAACCATCTACAAAATTTCGAAAACCGGCATTTTGGCTAAGCAACGAATCCAGGGAACTTATACTGCTAACAATGTTTTCGGCATATTCAGCACCCCCAAACAAAGAGCCCACATTTGATTCTACTAATGTCTTGCGCAATAATTGTTTATAATAGTCTTTTTTGCATTTATATAGTGGCATGTCTGGAGACCTGTCGATCCCGACTCCATTTTTGAATGCTCGTTGGTCCATCATATACCAACGCTCTATATGAGGGTCAGGCACAGCATAAACTACTTTATTTCTAAACGGGTGGTTTTGCCTGATATATTGTTCCAGCTGTCGGACCCGGTCTCTGTATCCTTTGCAATTTCCATCAATAGCGACGATGAGCAAATCCACATCGGATGAACTAGTTTGCATTGTGTCTCTCATGAAGCTTCCAAATTCTGTGATGGCTCGAGAACCACCTCGAGCTGAACGAACATCATGGTTCAAGCTATTAAGGGGTATGGATTCATCTTGGGCAACGCGGTTGACCAACGCTTTGATGAAGCCTTCTTGTGCACGATCCTCAAGGAAATATAGAATTCGCATTCTAGCCCCCAAAATCACCTCTTAAGATTCTGTCTTCTAGGGCATGTTCTATGGTTTGCCTTTTGAATAGGGGGCCCAAATTCGAAAAGGGTTCGATCGTCGTCTGCCTATCATCCTTACGACAGACAAAAAGGTCCTTATCATCAAAATACTCAGGTAGGATAGGTGAGTGGGTCGTTACAATGATTTGCTTTTCATATTGCTGGCTGGCGTTTTTAAGGATTTCGCAAACCAGTCTGAGTCTAACCGGGTGAATCCCATTTTCGGGTTCTTCGAAAGCTATTAATGCGGCCGGATTTCTAGGATGGACTGCGGCTAGTAGCCCAATAACACGCAATGTTCCTTCAGAAATCAATCGTGCAGAGAACCATATCCCGTTCTCGGAGAGTCTCAATCCAACGCGGCCTTCCTTTAGAAGATCGATATCGATTACCGCCTCTGTCGGTAGAATACGTCTAAGTGAAAGATTAAGACTATCAAAGTCCTTTGGATACTTGTGCTTAAGTGTATTCAAAAATGCAGCGAGATTCTGGCCTCTAGGCCCCATACTGTCAATCTCGGAGAGGGGAACGTCGTCTCTCATGAGGACTCTAGGCTCAAGGTAGTAAGTGTACCAATTGGCAAGTTCCAAACGGAAGGCAGTAATGTGAGGATAATGAGGTTCATAGAGCGATTCTGAAATAACGGTATGGTCAAGGCCTCTACTATGATAAATAGGGTGCGCTTGCCCTTCCATGCGAAGATGAATCTGATCCCCTTGACGTTCCAGAAATGCGCTACGTTTCTTTTCTTCGCCATTAGACTTGGTCGCGCATAGTCGCTCATCCATAACTCTCAAGTAGCCCGTTTCAGGTAGACCCTCAATTTCCAGATGGTATCTCAACCGGCTTTCAGTGATGATCTTCTTGGATGGAGCCGAGGAATCGATACCTCTTCTTTTTGCGTTGACAATTTCTTCAACTTTGCTTATTACAGAAGGAGAAAGTACCACATCAATCTCGAAAGTAAACCCGATGGTTGATTTTCTAAGGTTTTCCTCATACCCTTTATCACCATAATAGAAACTTTCCAAAGGAAGCCCTCGATGACCTTCAAATGCCTCACTTAGGTTTCGCTTGGTCACAGCGCGTGAAATGAGATAAAGAGCATCAAGAAAGTTACTTTTCCCAGATGCATTAGGTCCGAAGATAACCGTAAGAGGTTTCAAATCAAGACTCAATTTTTTAAAAGACTTGTAGCCTTTAATTGTAACTCGCCTAATCATCCTAACCTCCCTATCTATCTCGACCGAACATACATTGTGCTGGTATAGAAATCAATTTTGCTGTAAGCATCCTCGTACTCTTACCCATTTCATTAAGGGTCGACGCTTCTTCTGCTAATAGAAGGCCAATTTTCTACAATATTACACCCTAGGTTTGACAGAATTCAAGGGAAACAGTCAGAATTTGACACTGCAAGAAGAGCCGACATTAAGAACCATACATTTTGACGTTTTGTGCACAGTGCTTACCCGCTGGTACCTAGGTGATATATAATCTTGGGTACTAGAAAAGTTTTAAGGTAAGTTGATACTATTAGCTTGGAGGTGACATATGGAAATGTCTAATCGAATTAAAGGCACACCCATAGTGATGGAAGATAGGTCTTTCCGTGAAATTGTGGAAAATTTCACAGACCCTAGAGAAGTCATACGGGAGGCAATAAGCAATTCACTCGATTGGTTCGCTTCGACCATCAAGATAACGGTATATGAGGATGCAACTCGGGCTGACCATGAGTTGGTCATCAAGATATGGGATAATGGACTAGGCCTCACGAGAGAACGGTTCTTCGCATTTTGGAACCTTGCTGATTCCCCTGGATTGCAGAGAGACAAGTTTGGGAAGAAATTAGGTACTAGGGTTGGAGAGAAAGGTCATGGCACAAAGACTTATTGGAAGTGCCGTCAAATTGAAGTCGAAAGTATTGCTAAAGAGGAGGATGGTAGTGATTGGCACGTCTTAGGAGAGATGAAAGAGCCTATTAATACTCTAGTTCAAGGGAAAAAAGTCCCAGACTACGAGTACATTGAATTACCCGGCGAAGGAAAAGAGACTTTTACCGAGGTGACGATTAAGGGTTATCATATCCGCAGCAACGAAGACTTTCGCCATGAGACTTTGAAAGATTATATTCAATGGTTCACAAAGTTCGGTTCAATCGAGCTTGAGCTTGGAATTGATGGTAACAAAAGCAAAGTAATTGAGCTACAAGGTCTGGGGAAGGATGCCTCTGAAGTATTAGAGTTCGGCCATGCATTTCCGCCGGTATCAAACAACATTAAACAATTACAGGGGAAATACAAGGATACTTGGCCGAAGTACTATGTCAATAAATGGGCCTTCTCCTCAGTACCGATCGAAGGGTATCCAACTAGTAGCTTAGATGTTGTATTCTACCTTGAAGGAGATTCAGCGAAACGATTACAAAACCCGATGTTGACCCGACCGGGCAGACCACCCGAGCAATGGCACTACACCGTTTCCGACAGATATGGACTCTATGTATCTAGAGATTATATACCGCTTCCACCGAGCCAGCGCGTAAACGATTGGGTCGCCGAGAAGAGCGAATGGACCTTATATCATGCTTTTGTAAATAGTCAGGACTTCGAACTCACCGCAAACAGAGGTAGTATTGGCAATACAGATAGGTACTTTCTGACCAAAGTGCAAGAGACAGTCGAGAAATTATTCAAGACACAAATAAGAGCCAGTGAGGAATATAGAGCATATGAGGAAGAGATAGACTTAACCAAACAGCGAGGCGCAGTAGATACTAAAGAAGAAGATGAAAAACATGATGTGGAAAAGAGATACTACCATGTTAAGAAGAAACATTTAGCGCAATATCGACCACCTAAACGTCCCTTCGTAACATTGCTAGAACCCCGACAAGAAGTTGAAGTCCTTATGCTCTTTTCCATAATGAAAGCCCTAAGGCCTGACCTCTTTGAATTTGATATTTTGGATTACAGTACAAGCAGAGGAATAGATGCGTTATGCACGTTGGAGCCGCCCTATGGTGGACTACAAAAAGGCAACCTTAGGTACGTCGAATTCAAGAGAGCTTTAACACACGAGTTTAGGGACCATACGTTTGCACGGCTTGCTGCTGTTGTTTGTTGGGAATGTAATCTTGAGAATGGTGCTAAGGTTCAAGATTTTGCTGGGAAAGAACGAACACTAGAAATCACCAAGGCTGCCAACGAAACCATTTATATGCTATTAGCTCCACCCGTATTACCTGCTCCACATATCAAGGTATACGTGCTGAAAGATTATCTCAAGGAGAAACTCGGGATCTCTTTCAAGACCCGAATGGCGTAGTTCTACAGTTCTTTACTGTAGTGCGTCGCCCACACATTAGGGCGGAATGTGTGATGCAACGAATCGCCGTTGCACATTCCTGACTTTTGTGCAATTTGCCGAATTGCACAAAAACTCAAATTGTGTGATCACAATAGAAAGGCTGGGTATTATGACCGATACACAGCCTTCTAGAAGTCATAAGGCTTCTATCGTTATGCCTTCCCAATCCTGAACATCTTAGTCCCACACACGGGGCATGTCCCCTGAGTCGCCGGTC
>JAUWYE010000058.1 GCA_030615965.1 Dehalococcoidia bacterium
AAAAAATAGGTCTTTTTCTGAGTTCTTCCTCACCACCAACAATGGCAGATGCCAGCCTAATTTGCCATTTGGCTGTTTTCTCAGTCACGCAGGAACGCTGAACATGCTTTCTGATATTTTCGAGTGAAATAGCTAAAGCGTGAAGCTCCTGAAGCGGTGGAGGTAGCTCACATGGAAATACAATGGGCCAGAAGTAGTCAACTGAATCAAGATAGTCACTTACTATGGCAAAATCCTTCAAGTCAGATGAGGTTGACTTTCTCCTCTCTCCAGTTTCAAAATCGTCTACAAGCGGTGAAAAACCACTTGTGGCTAGAAAAGGGGAATCATTTGAGGGAACTTCAAAGTCACACTTTGGCTCTCTTGCACCCATAGTTATCTTCGAAGGGGCTCTGTTAATTGCTTCTTCTACGAGAGAACTTGGAATCTTCGCAATGGTATCATTGACCTCGGCACCATTCTCGGCAAGTAACCTTCGCACCTTCTCACTGTGAACCTTAACTCCAGTTTCCTTTAGAATCCGTAGACTCGCCTTATGAATACGCTCTATCTCATCCTCGGTCAGAAAATTTAAAATAGCTCTCATTCTTTTTACGCTTCCCCTTAACTTTATTCTTTTTATTGTTTGGATTTGTTTTCAAGATTTAACCTTTAACAAGCTCCTTTGCCTTTTTAACAGCGGAGGAAGCATCAGGGGCATAACCATCAGCTCCTATTTCATCGGCAAATTCCTGGGTAATAGAGGCACCACCAACCATCACCTTGGCCTTTAGACCAGCTTCTTTCACAGTTTCGATAACATCCTTCAAGCCCATCATAGTAGTGGTAAGAAGAGCAGAAACTCCTATTAAATTGGCATTGTTTTCTTTAGCGGCTTCTACAAACTTACTTGGGTCTACATCTACTCCTATATCAGTTACCATGAATCCTGCCCCTTCCAGCATTGTGCCCACAATGCTCTTACCAATATCATGAATGTCACCCTTAGCTGTGCCCATGACTACTGTTCCTGCAGCTTCTATATCACCTGGCGCTAAAAAAGGACTTAATACTTTCAATCCCTCCCTCATCGCCGTGGCAGCAATAACCATCTCGGGAAGGAAGAATTCTCCTTTTTCATACTTATCCCCTACTATGCTTATCCCTGGTAGGAGTGCTTCATTCAGAATTCTTTTTACCTCCTGTCCTTCATCAACGGCCTTTTTAACCATATCCCTTACCTCATCAACTTCACCCTTAATTACATTATCCTTTATTTTGATTAAGTCTACCATTTTATACCTCCCTTTTAAGCGAGTCTGTTTAGTTTTGCCTCAGATTTGGGTCCCGGATTTGACTTTTGTATTCTCGAAAGTTCTCACCTCCAATCTGCCAGGATTCTCCAGCTTCAATCACCGTTTTTCCAGCAGCTCGGAGTTTACTGACAAGAGGAACGAAGTCGCTATCTGATGACACAATGACAAATGTGTCAACGGGAGATTGGTGCAACAACTCCACTGCATCAATAGCAAGGCGGATATCGCTCGAGTTTTTACTACCTCCGCCCGATCGAAACAGATGGACTGGCTCAATCCCCAACTCAAGAAGCTGGTCACGTTTGTCACTAGCAACCGACCAGTCAGCATAGGCTCTCTTTATAATAATCCTACCTATGTCGGATACTTGATCGAACAGCCACTGTATAGACTTTAGGCCGGTATTTTCAAAGTCAATCAGCACCGCTAGTTGCCGTTCAGCTATCGGTTCCCTTGTTGCCATATCGAATCACCTTAACCTAATGAGATCGCCTTCTATGCACTAGCTCTCGCCTAATATAGCATACATTATTCACGCAGAACAACAATGAGAAAGAGAACAAGAGGGCAGTTAATCGCCTAATCAATCAGCAAAACGCTAAGTAGTTTAGCTTACACCTGCATGGACTGCGTATAATTAATGTTATACGTGGGTTAATTCCATCACGGTGTTGACATCCAAGGTATCAATAGTCTATCGTTCATACCGAAACAGTAATTTAAAAGGGGGAAGATAAATGCAAGCCTATTGTGTAAAATGCCGCGCCAAAAAGGAAATGAAGGATGCCAAAAGCATAACCATGAAGAATGGTAGGCCGGCAACTCAGGGTGTATGCCCCAAATGTGGGACCAAGATGTTCAGAATCGGGAAGAGTTGAAGTTGTTATCGTAGTAGTTGGAATGACTCGTTTACAGGGGAACGAAATAGTGAAACGGCTGTTGGCAAAATACGAAAAAGACATTCCCCAGGCACCGAAAGGGGAAAAATACCAAGAATGCTGGGATATTCAGTCAAAGGAGCCTAAGCCGGAATACTTAAAACTCTACCAGAAAATTAAGCAGGAGTTAGCTGAGTATGGAATCCGATTCAGATTCTAAGAAAGAATATTGAAAGGAGTTAACAAAATATGGCGATCCTAGAGGAACCAATAAAAGAGGTATCACTGATTAAGAACTTTATCGGTGGAGAGTGGCTTAAATCTAAGGGTGAGGTCAAAGATGTTGTCAATCCAGCCACAGGCAAGACGATTGCCAAAGTTCCAATTTCAACCAGGGATGAAATAGATGCCGCAGTAAAAGCAGCCCAGGAGGCTTTCCCCGACTGGAGAACAACGACGCCACTTGCCAGGTCAAGATGTCTCTTCAGATTGAAGGAGCTATTGGAAGAGAATTTTGAGGAAGTTAGTCGAATTCAGACGCAGGAACATGGCAAGACGATAGATGAGTCTCGAGGAGAAACAAGGCGTGGAATTGAAAATGTAGAAGTTGCTTGCGGGATTCCTACATTGATGCAAGGCTACTTCTCAGAGGATATCGCCAGCGGCATAGATGAGTGGCTCATTCCAACGCCTTTAGGAGTTTTCGGCATAATAGGCCCTTTTAACTTCCCATTCATGATTCCACTCTGGTCGGCACCGTATGCTGTGGCTACTGGAAACTGCGTCGTTATCAAACCGTCAAGCGAAGTGCCCAACAGTCAAACAAGGTTAACTGAGCTGGCGGATGAAGCAGGTTTCCCGCCGGGTGTGTGGAACATGGTTCATGGCGGAAGAACTGTGGTAACAGGTATGCTGGAGCATCCGGGTATTAATGGGATAGCCTTTGTCGGCTCCACGCCAACAGCGAAATACATTTACAAGGCGTGCGGCGAAACCGGTAAGAGAGTTATTGCTCAAGGTGGTGCCAAGAACTTCATGGTAATAATGCCAGATGCCAATATAGAAGCAACTATACCAGCTTTGATGACATCATTTTTTGGTAACACCGGTCAACGATGCTTGTCAGGTGCCAATCTTCTTATTGTCGGTGATGATAGATTTTACAATAGCTTTATGGATGCAGTTGCTGCTGCGGCATCTAGGATAGTTATTGGTTACGGGCTTGATGAATCAGTTCAAATGGGACCAGTGCGTGATAAAGAGAAAAAAGAGAAGATACTGGGCTATATAGAAAGCGGGATACAGCAAGGGGCAAAACTTAGACTTGACGGCAGAGGGCAGGTAAAGATTGCTGGTGACTATCCTCAAACATGCTTCCTTGGTGCAACTATTTTCGAGAATGTTACCCCCGATATGAAAATAGGTAGTGAGGAAATTTTTGGGCCAGTAATGAGTGTTATGCGGGCGAAAAATCTGGATGAAGTAATAGAGATGTGTAATGCCAGTCCATTTGGTAATGGCCAAGCTATCTTTACCTCAAGCGGTAAAAACGCTCGAGAATTTCAATACAGGATTACCAGTGGTAATGTTGGCATAAATGTTGGCATAGTAGCACCTATGGCATTCTTCCCGTTCAGTGGCATGAAGGATTCGTTCTTCGGAATATTACACACACAAGGTCAAGAGGCGGTTCGTTTCTTTACTGAAAGCAAAGTAGTCATCCAGAGGTGGTTATAGAATGGAAATAAATACGGCTTCGGCAACTATCAGTTTTGCTAAAAAGCTTGAAGAAGACTCGGCAAAGTTCTACGAAGATTTGTTCCAGAGATACGCAAAAGATGAAGATGTTTTGCTCTCTTTTGCCAAAGAGAATAGGAAGAACGTAGTACAGATTGAGAGGACGTACTATGGAGTTATCACTGATGCTATTGAGGGTTGTTTTGCCTTTAACATCAATCCGGATGAGTATACTTTGAAAACTGAACTGGCAGAGGAGGCGAGCTATTCTGAGGCTTTGGACAAGGCTGTAGGGATAGAAGAAAGGATGATAAAGTTTTACTCGGATGCGGCTGAACAGTCAAGGTCTCTGATGGCAGATATCCCGAGAGCTTTCACGCTGATAGCCAGGAAAAGAGAGGGCCGTGAATCAAAATTGAGGTCCTTAAAAGAAGGTTAGCCGATGGCTAAAATAGTTGAAAAACGCCGTGTCCACTGTCCTATGAGGCATGTTAGTGCATTTATTCTTAAAGGGGATGATGGAAACATCACCGTCAAATGTGGCCTTCTAAAAGCATGTGGTGATTCGTGTCCATATCTGAAGAATCCGAACTATAAAAGCTCATATAGAAGCTCTCCAGAATATAAACCTGAATAACTTTCTTTAAGGGAGGTAACACTATGAATACAGTAGAAAAATATGACAACTACGTAAACATTAGTATGGTTGCTGCTGTCCAACCGGTAGTATTTGATTGGGGCAAGGGGGCGGCAGACCTTATGAGATGACAGAGAAACTAGGTGTTAGAGCGGGAGGAGGAAGAACAATAATTCTTCCTGAAGGCAGAGTAACAGATTGAAAGGAGGAAAGGAAATGACCAGTAAGAGAACAGAAAGGCTTCTTAAGTGGGATCAAGAACATATAGTGCACAGTAGGTGTGGTATAGGGGGGAATATCGGCGTAATAACCGATAAAAGTCACGGAATATACTTTCAGGATACAGAGGGAAAGGAATATATTGACGGCGCCTCTCAATTGCTCTGTGTCAATTTAGGTTATGGTCAAAGAGAGATTATTGATGCAGTCTACAAAGAGATGGACAGATTGCAATATAGCATGCTGTTTCACGGGTTTTCCAATATAGCCAGTATTGAGTGCGGCCGGAAGTTAAGTGAGCTAGTCCCGGAGGGATTAGACCATTTCAACTTTACTAGTGGGGGTTCAGAGGGTATAGACCTTACTCTCAGGCTGGCTCGCTTATATTGGAGCGTTAAAGGTAGGGATAAGTATAAGATTATTAGCCTGTATGATTCATACCACGGCGTTGCTGGTGGAGGATTGGCTGTTGTTGGTTCTGGCCGGGGAGGTTATGGGAGGGGCATAATCCCGCTGATGCCCGGTTTCGTTCATATACCGTCATACTACTGTTATCGCTGTATGTTTGGTAAAGAATATCGCAACTGTAATGTTCATTGTGCCCAATACCTTGCCGAAGTTATTGAAAAGGAGGGGCCAGAAAACATAGCTGCCTTCATTGCTGAACCGGAGTTGGGCGTCGGCGGTATGATTGCTCCTCCTCCAGGATACTGGCCTAAGGTAAGGGAAATATGTGACCAGTATGATATATTACTCATTGCTGACGAAGTTATGACTGGATTTGGTAGAACCGGGAAGATGTTCGCCTTGGAACATTGGGGGATTAAACCGGACATAATGATCATGGCTAAGGGGATTACCAGTGCCTATATTCCTTTTGGTGCGGTAGCCTTTAGTGGTGAGATTTGGGAGACACTCAAGGGCAGAAATTTGGTTTCCTACACTTATGCCGGACATCCGGTATGTGCTGCTGCAGCAATCAAAGCAATGGAGATATATCAAAGGGACAAAGTAGTTGAAAATGCGGCCAGAGTAGGTAAGTATGCCTTGGAGCGCCTTAAGCGGGATTTTGAACCGCTCCCGTGCGTAGGTGGTGCTAATGGGCTTGGTTTAATGCTTGGAATTGAGATAGTAGCCGATAAAGCCACTAAGCGGCCGTTTGACCGGAAATTGAATATAATGCAAAGGATACAAGATAGTGCATTGGAAAAGGGAATCTTCCTGCGCATGGCTGACATTAGTTCTACTCCCAGCGACCGAATTGTTTTTGCCCCGCCGCTGGTAATCACTGGTGAAGAGGTAGATAAAGCACTTGATATCTTGTTTCCTATAGTAGCTACTCTTAAGCCAAGCTAGGTAAGATATAGAGAGAAGAGGGAGTTTGACTTCTTGAGACTGAAAATCAGTAAAAGTAAGGAGAGAGGATAAGATATGGCAGTCCTAGAGGAGCCGTCTCTCTACAATGGCAAGGGCTTCATCGAGCTCCTCCTCAGTAATAACAAGAGGAGGCTGTCTTTAGTTGAAACTGGAACTTTGCCAATCGTGTGGCACATTGCTGGATTCACCACATCTCTAGTCTCACTTTTAGATTCAACCCATTCCCCGTCAATATAATTCCTGAGTTTTAATACTTCTTTGACCCTAAAGGAGCTGTGAAATAAGCTCAAGGTCAGCAGAGTTCCAATAGAGAACAGGCGGGCTGTGCCAGGGTGTGCCACTCGGGGCTTTCACCCCCGTCAGAATCCTCCACCCTCCCTGTAGTAGTGGCTTAGTCAGGGCAAGTGGCAACCCATCTCTAGTCGCAGAAATAGATAGCATGACAGAACGCAGGGATAGTAGCGGATGCTATTGCAGCTCCCAAAACTGTGCTTGTTTTCTACTCAGCTTGTCAGGATAGATTAGGTTCAATGGGTGAAGGTATGCTGGAAGCTTTTTCAGGTGCTATAATTCCAAGGGAAGTAGAGACAAATTTGAGGAATAATGATAAAATCCAAATGGATCATGTGTTTCTTTTATCCAGAATTCTTGAGAAGGGCGTGAAAATCGTTGCCTATTCACCTAATATACCACCGAAGGTCATAAAAGAGATGATGATGACGCCGGTAGGCTCTGTTCAGGAAGGTCTAGATGTGGCTCTACAACTTTCTACTAGGAGGAGACCTAAGGTTTTAATCTATCCCCAGGCCCAGAGAACTTTGCCTATTTTAACAAACAAAGACTCGTGATGGAGGTTATGAGTGTGAGAAAGAATTTTGAGATTACAGCAGTGCATGGGAGAGAGATTATCGATTGCCGTGGTTACCCGACGGTGCAAGTTGATGTCTGGGTAGACAATGCAGTTCTTGGCAGGGCTAATGTCGCTTGTGGCCGTTCCAAAGGAACACACGAAGCGTTTGAACTCCGTGATGGGGGAAAAAGGTATGCTGGCTTTGGTGTAAGAAAGGCTATAGACAATGTAAATAAAGTAATTGCTCCAGAGGTCATGAGCAAAGATGTGAGAGACCGGAGGAAGCTAGATAAGTTGATGATTGAAATGGATGGCACTGAAAATAAGGCGAAACTTGGAGCTAACGCAATTCTTGGTGTATCTTTAGCTATTGCCAGAGCCGCAGCCTCCAGCTTGGGCATACCCCTCTACAAATATATAAATAGCAATGCTTACATCTTGCCAGTTCCCATGATGAACCTGATAAACGGTGGCAAACTCACCTCCAATTACCTCGATTTTCAGGAATTTATCCTTATGCCGGTGGGAGCTGAAACGTTCTCTGAAGCACTGCGCATCACTTCAGAAATTAACATTGTGCTCAGAGATATTCTGGTGGAGAAGTATGGTAAACTGGCGGTTAATGTGGGGGATGAAGGTGGTTGTTCCCCGCCAATGCGAGAGATAAGAGAAGCTATGGACATGCTAGTTAAGGCTGTGGAAATGGCAGGGTATGCCAATAAGGTTGTCTATGCGTTTGACATTGCCTCTACTGGATTATATGACAAGCGAACGGAGAAATATGCGGTGGAGGGGAGGCGATTAAGCCGGGAGGAGCTTATTGAACTTTACAAGGAGCTTGTTACCTCGTATCCTATCGTTTCTATTGAGGATCCGTTATATGAGGATGATTTCGAAGGGTTTGCTACCCTTACTAAGGAATTAGGTGTCCAGATTGTGGGTGATGACCTCTTTACGACCAATACTAAACGGCTAGCAAAGGGTATAGAGATGAAGGCAGCTAATAGTTTGCTCTGGAAAGTTAACCAAGTTGGTAGCCTCAGTGAAGCGCTGGACGCAGCGGCACTGGCGTTCAGGAATGGTTACAGTGTAGTTGTCTCGGAACGTTCTGGGGAAACAGAGGACGACACCATTGCTGATCTGGCAGTTGGGTTAAATGCTGGCCAGATCAAGGCGGGGGCTCCTGTGCGAGCTGAGAGGACCTGTAAATATAATCGATTGTTGCAGATAGAAGAGGAACTCGGTCCTGTTGCCAGATATGCGGGGAAGAATTTTAGACAGCCATTTTAGCTCATATTTTTATGGAGGGGAGCTAAATCTCTATCAAAAAGAGAGAAATAACTATGTATATCAAGAATAGAGGAGAGCTCACTTCACACGGCTACAAGAAGGGAAGGGAAGCAGCCATCACTATGGTTGAGCGTGCGTTGACTTCCGCTAACCCTTATGTGGCCACAAAGAACCTGATTAGTCTCCAAGGTGAGGTTTTAACGATCGGTTCTCTGCATTTTGACCTAGTGCAAAGAGGTAATATATATGTTCTCGGTGCAGGCAAGGCTACATTTCCTATCGCTAAAGCTCTCGAAGAAATATTGGGAGAAAGAATAACCAAAGGCCTCATAGTTATTAAAAAGGGTCAGGGAGGTACTCTAGAGAAGATTGAGGTGAGAAGAGCTTCACATCCCATACCTGATGAGGATGGACTTGATGCGGCAGAGGATATCAAGAGAATAGCTGAGAGGGCGCAGATGAATGACATTGTTTTCTGTGCAATTACCGGCGGAAGTTCGGCTTTAATGCCTTTGCCAATTTCCCCCATCACTCTAGAGGAGAAAAGGCAAATCAATAAACTACTGCTAGCCAGCGGTGCTACAATAAGGGAAATCAACACAGTCAGGAAGCATCTTTCCGATATTAAAGGCGGGAAACTTGCTCTTTCTATCTTTCCTGCGGAAATTATTAATTTGACGGTTTCAGATGTCACCGGGGATCCTTTGGAGTACATAACTGGCCCAACTGTTCCCGATACTTCAACTTTTTCAGAGGCAATTTCTATTTTAAAAAGATACAATTTATGGGATAAGTTCCCTAAATCTGCCATACGTTATTTACAAAATGCTACTCCACAATTAGAAACTCCAAAGGGTTTTGGAGAATTTAAATCCCTGGTTCATTCCTTTACTTTGATAAAAACTGGGACAGTATGTGAGGCAGCAGCCGAGAAGGCAAAAGAACTTGGTTTTACGCCCTTCATACTAACTACAATGCTCGAGGGAGAGAGTAGGGAAGTAGGTATAATGTTTGCGGGGATTGCTAAGGAAATTAAACAGTATAGTAGGCCGCTATCACCACCTTGTGCAATTATTGCTGGAGGCGAGACTACTGTTAAAATTGGCAATAAGTGTGGGGAAGGGGGACCAAATCAGGAGTTTGCTCTGAGTGCTGCTTTGCAGTTGGCCTCCTACGACAAAGTTGTTATTGCTGCTCTTGATACAGATGGAACGGATGGGCCCACTGGTGTTGCTGGAGGGCTTATTGACAATTCCACAGCAAGAAGAGCAAAGGAAAGCAGACTTGATATATCTGAGTATTTGTTAGCTCATGATGCTTCCAAGATCTTGTTATCACTAGGTGATGCGATTGTAACTGGTTCTACAGGAACTAATGCTAACGATTTAAAAATATTGCTAGTTGATAGGTAGTCTACTTACCGGCATAAATAGTGGTTGGTACCGCACAGGGTCATCACCGAATGAGATCCCTAGCCTAAAGGTGTTCTGTCCCGCACTTAGCCCCGTCTCCCCTTCCAACGCTGCCTCTTCCATGCGCCGAGGGGCTTCCGCTAGCCCCTTTACCGCGACAGAGCCTAATGAGAGTATCCATATTGGCAGGAGAGACTGGGTGAGGAGTTCTAGAAATCCTCCGAGGACCGTATGAAAGGCGTAGAGTGCCTCACCTCTGAGCTTAAGAATACGAGGCTTAGCTCCGTAGCTTGTGATGGGGGCCACTGGCCCCGTAGAGAGGGAATTCAGGGAGATAAACTGGCGCACCGAGATTAGCACGAGGTGCAACGACGAAGGTGTAAAGAGAGTGGCGAGGCTCCTGGCCGAGGTGCGGAACGACAGAATGAGGCTGGGCTTTTGATTGGTAATGGGGGCCGCTTGGTTATTGCACAATTTGGCTAATTGTTACTTGCAGGGGACACCAGCTCATCTCTATTTGGAGATGTTGACAAACTCTCAAGACAGAACTACGTAACAATAGGCTTGTGTTATAATATGACATATGTCAGCAGCAGAACTCACTATAATCATCATAGCTTCTGCCACACTACTGTTCGTGGTTTTTCAGTTTTTCTGGTCCAGAAGGCCATGCGTTAAACTCACCTGCGAGATATTCCAAGACACTAGTGACTCAGACCAACCCAAGAACTTTCTTATTGTTAGGGCATTTGTACTTGGGCAACAAGGGGTCAATATAGAGAATATTGGCATTTCTGAAAAGAAAAGAGAGGTTAGCATATGTAATTCTTCTCGCGGAGGTAGACCAGAATTTGTCCACGAAATCATACAAGAGGAGTTTGGCAGGGAGAGACCGGATGAACCATCTACAAGAAATATATTAAGAACAATCTAGTCAGAGGACAATCATCAGGTCTAGAGTAGACTCAAGTAATTTATTTACTTGTTGTTGCTGTTTTTAATTAATTATTAGTATTTAACTTGCTAACATTTTTGCTAACGGACTTCTGCACA
>JAUWYE010000137.1 GCA_030615965.1 Dehalococcoidia bacterium
GAAGTTGATATCAGATATATGATAGCCTCCCAGGTTGACATGCATTAGACCGGGGACAAATTCATCTTCCTTAGCATCCTTGTAGTAGTGAACTCCTTGCACTAAGGAAGAGGCACAATTACCAACACCTATGATGGCTACGTTTATTGTTCCCATTCTCATCTCCTTTTCATAAATGCGGAAAACTTGCTATGGAAATTAGGCCTTACCAATTCTAAATACCTTGGTTCCGCACACAGGGCAGATTCCCTGAATTGCTGGTTTCCCGTTCTTAAGGATTATGCTCTGGGCATTTTTTATCTCTCTCTTTGTCCGGCATTTAAAACAATATGCTTGCATTAATAACTACCCGGATTTTAAGGCTAAAACACATTCAGGTATCTTCTTATATACCAATTTATACATATTTATAGATACTAATGTCAATACCTTCAAAGCGATCTAAGCGAAAATCGAATAGAGCTATTCAGTGGTGGTTATTTCCCCGATCAATTTGAGTAACCTTGCTCCTCGCTCAATGGAATCATCATAGTGAAAGCTGAGTTGCGGTGTATATTTCAATTTTAAATGTAATGCAAGTTCCTTGCGCAAGAATCCTGAAGCGTTGTTAAAGCTCGCCAGCATATCCTCTTTATCTATTTTGCTGCCCAAGGTGCTAACAAATATCTTGGCATGCTTAAGGTCAGGTGAAAGGGTGACTTCTGTTACTGAGATAAGCCTGCTCAGTCTGGGGTCATTGACCTGACGCTCAAGCAGTTCACTGATTTCTCGCTGAATAAGTTTACTTGTTCGTTCGCTTCGCCTGTTCATTTGGGTCTCCTATCTGGGGAGTATAATTAGCCTGTTCTTTCCTTTCGGTAAAATTCAATAATATCGCCAATTTGAAAATCGACAATCTCTTCTATACCCAGGCCACATTCGAGGCCAGCGGAGACTTCGGCGGCGTCCTCTTTAAAACGCTTTAGACTGGAGACCCGAGAGTCACAAATAACTTTATTTTGGCGCAATATTTTGACTTGGGCATCTCTCCATACCTTTCCTTCCATAATATAAACTCCGGCTATTTTTCCCAGCTTACTGCTGGGGAAGACAGCCCTTACTTCAGCGCGCCCGCTGAGCACTTCAGCGTAAGTTGGCTCAAGCATCCCCTTCAGTGTCCTGTCCATGTCTTCTATTAGCTTGTAGATTACATCATAGTGTTGGATGCCCACCGCTTCCACATTAGCTAGCTGTGTTGCTCCAGGTGAGCTAGGAGTGTTAAAGCCGATGATAATGCCTTTTGAGGCTGAGGCCAAAAGCACATCACTCTCGGTGATGCTCCCGCTAGCAGCATGGATGACTCTAGCTTTTGTCTTCTCCGTGCCCATCCTTTCTACGGAAGTTTTTATGGGTTCAATGCTGCCCTCGACATCTGTCTTCAAAACTATGTTGAGTTCTTTTATTTGCCCGTCACTTATTTGGCTGGAAAGAGCACTTAAACTCAGGGTGGGACGTAGCCTAGGATATTTTTGTTTTTCAACAATGCTTCGTGCTTCATGCTCATCGGGAAGCACAGTAAAGAAGTCTCCTGATTTTGCCACCTCATTTAAGCCGAGGACTTTCACTGGAGTGGACGGTTCAGCTTTGTGAACTTGCTTTCCTTTATCATCAAACATGGCTTTTATTTTCCCCCAAGCAGCGCCAGCTACCACAACATCGCCTAGTCTAAGGGTGCCCTTCTGGACAAGAAAGGTAGCTAAAGGACCTTTAGTTTTGTCCAACGTAGCCTCAATGATTACCCCCTCTGCGGCACTATCAGGATCAGCTTTTAGTTCTAATATGTCAGCAACTAAGAAGAGGTTTTCCAATAAATCCGATATTCCTTGTCCTTGCTTGGCTGATATGGGTACACAAACAGTATCGCCACCCCACTCCTCAACAACCAAGCCCAAATCGGCAAGTTGCTGTTTTACACGTTCGGGATTAACATCAGGTTTATCAATCTTATTGATTGCAACTACTATGGGCACCTTGGCAGCCTTGGCGTGGTTTATAGCTTCCACAGTCTGGGGCATAACGCCGTCATTAACGGCAACCACTAGAATTACAATATCAGTTGCTTGTGCCCCTCGGGCTCTCATGACAGTGAAAGCCTCGTGTCCCGGTGTATCCAAAAAGGTAATTTTGCGTCCATCCACTAAGGCCTGGTAGGCACCAATATGTTGGGTAATTGCTCCTACCTCGTGAGCAGTTACATTAGTCTTTCTGATGGCATCAAGGAGGGTAGTTTTGCCGTGGTCAACATGTCCCATGACAGTAACCACTGGAGGGCGAACTGACAGTTTCCCTTTTCCTCTGCCCTTTCGGGAGGGCAAAGCTCTACGCTCTTTTGCTGCTTTAGCATCATAGCCAAAGTCTGCAGCTGTTATGCTTGCAGTATCAAAGTCGAGGGTCTGGTTAATATTGGCCATGATGCCGTTGCGCATGAGCTGTTTAATTACCTTTACAGGCTCTACTTTTAATACGTCGGCTAGCTGCCTCACAGTTATGGAAGGCGGAAACTCAACTTGTGGTCGGTCTTTCTTCAATCCCGGTTTGTTATCATCCAAGTTTAGCTTTCCTCCAACAAGTTATGGATATACTCAATTAAAATTTGGCGATTGTCATCACTAAGCTTTGTTCGCAAGGCATATTCTAAACGATTTTTCTTTAGCACCAATTCCCAACAAACTTTCTTAGGGCATAAGTAAGCACCTCTGCCCGGCTTCTTTCCAGATATATCTACCTCAGCAACTCCGTTCTCAGCACGCACTAAGCGAATCAAGGCTTTCTTTTCCTTAATCTGTTGACAAGCTATACAAGTACGCTGAGGTAGATGCTTACTCTTCGGTCTCATCATCCACAAAATGGTCATCTTGCTTTTTATACTTTATCACCTTTCCCTTTCTTTTACCTTTAACTCCGTTTTTTACCTTGTCTGGTATTTCCGCTTTTAACGCTCTCACTAAGATATCTTCAGCAAAGCGAATATGTTTTTCTTCGGGCTTCTCAGGTGGAGCTTCTGGAATGCTTGGAAATTCAACCGACTCTTCCACTCCAATCTCATCAGCTAGCTCTGCTTCAAGTGGCTCCCCTTCCATAACTTCGGGGGAAATGGCTTCCGCTGCTGTTTCTGGCTCTTGGGTAACAGCCCTTTCCGCCTCAATAGCAGAGACGCTCTTGATATCGATCCGCCAACCTGTGAGTTTCGCTGCTAGCCTGGCATTCTGTCCTTCTTTGCCTATAGCTAGAGAGAGTTGCTTATCAGGGACAACCACAGTAGATATGTTTCTTTCCTCATCGATTTTAATGCTTGCTACTTGCGCTGGGCTAAGAGCGTTAGAGATAAACACCCCAGGGTCGGCATACCACTGGATCATATCTATTTTTTCGCCATTTAGTTCATTAATGATGCTTTGGAGCCTTATGCCCCGAGGGCCAAGACAGCAACCTACAGGGTCAACGTTTTCTTGAGTAGTTGTCACTGCCACTTTAGTTCGATGTCCAGCCTCGCGAGCTATGGCCTTTAACTCCACAATCCCGTTGTGAACTTCAGGGATTTCTAGCTCAAAGAGGCCACGTATCAAGTTGGGATGAGAGCGAGAAACTATTATTTGAGGCTCTTTGTCCCGCTGGATCATCTCAAGAATATAAAATTTAAGTCGCTGCCCTCTATAATAATGTTCATTAGGAACCTGTCCACTCAAAGGAAGTATCGCCTCTATTCTATTCAGTCTGACATAAATTCGTTTAGGTTCGATGAATTGAATTGTTCCAGTAACAACATTTCCTTCCCTATCGGTGAACTCTTCATAAATAATGCGGTGTTCTGCTTCCCGCAATCGCTGTAGAACGACTTGTTTTGCTGCTTGAACAGCGATACGGCCAATATTCTTGGGCGTGCATTCTATGTTTATTACATCACCAAGTTGTGCTGTAGCTCGCAGGTTTCGAGCTTC
>JAUWYE010000112.1 GCA_030615965.1 Dehalococcoidia bacterium
AAAGTGAGAAGTCCATCGCCATACCAATAGCGGCGAAAAACAAAACAAATATCGGCGTCATGATATTATCTATCAATTCGTTTGAGCGACTGCCGATTTGGACATTGAGGTTAATTACTGCGGTTCCTAAAGCCATACATGTGAGAATTGCCGAAACTCCAATCATTCCCGCAAGACCCCAACACAGAATAGCAGCCGCAATAGAAACAACAAAGATGTGGTCGGAAGAGAGATGTATTTTCTTCGTGAAGTAAGAAATAGCAATTCCAATTGCCCCTCCAAGTCCTAAGCCACCAAAAATGTTCCATAATGGGTAAGTAAAGGAAAATGAAATGCTTGCTTCTCCACCTAACAACATCTTCGTGCACATAATCCCCACCGAATAAATAACTATTACAAGTGCGTCATCCAATCCCACAAGAGCCATAGTTATGTCTGTAAGTGTTCCTTTTGCCTTTAAGTCTCTTAAAACTGCTATTGTTCCTGCCGGAGCGGTTGCAGGGGCGAGCGAACCCAAAATTATGGAAAGTGGGAGATTCCTCGTTAATAAATATACAAAACCCCATGTTGCAATAAAAGTCATGAGCACCTGCACAATCAATATAATGACTAGCTGCTTACCCATTCTTTTTAGAAAAGCGAAGGAAAAGCTCAATCCTATCATGTAGGCAACAAGAGCAAGCGTGGTTCCGGTGATAATGACATTGAATTGTTCGGGCGCGCTGAAATTCAAAACCTGTCCTATGATGATACCTGCGAGGATATATGCTAAAACTTCTGTTAAACGTAGCTTGCGTAATATCCTTCCGAGTATAAATCCAAGTATGAGAATTAAAGCAACAAGGAGATAGATATTCATACAGTATTTGTGAACTTATATCTGAGATTTTTTACCAGGAGCTGGATTGTTATTTCTCCCAAGAGTCTTTTATTTTCATCAACAACTGCTAATCTGCGGATATTGAAGGAGGAAAACTTCCTTAAGACGTCAGCCACAGTTTCTTCCGGCGAGCATACAACAGGATTATGTGTCATGATATCCTGGATAAGGGTTTCTTTGTGCAACATCTCAGCCCTGGGAATTCCGAACATCCTTTCCTTTTTCTCCCGATGGGGAATAATCCAACGCAGCATATCATGTTCCGTTACTACTCCCACCACTTTCATGTCCTCGGTATTGTTAACCACCCATGCGTGTGCTCTGAGGGAAAGCTTGGTAAGAAACTCCGCCCAACTGGCGTTCTCTTCCATAAATGGGGTATCATGCCTGGGTATCATTATTTCTTTTACTTTTATCTTGTAAAATTCTTCCATCATGGTCTGTTAATGTAAATAGAGTATTTAAAGTAAGCTAAAGTTTCATTTTAGCCACCTAAGCCAACGATAATGCCAAGGATAATTCCAGTGACGAGTACACGAGCACATAAATATCTTAGCAGAGAAGTTAATTTGCTGCTAAGAGAATTCTTACACTTCATATAGTAGGTCTTGATAGCCTTGGATAAGAAATACAAAAGGAAAAAACTACTTGTCTTAATTTGGCTAGAAACTTGCAGTAAAGCTTTGTCATGAGCTTATGTTAGTATTCTAATAGAGAAGGAAAGATTAGGCAAGCAATAACAGCTTGCCTGGCGCTGTCCAGTATGTTAGCGTAGCTTTGCATTTTAGGCGTTTTGAGCATGACTTCTGTTATTCTCGCCGGTGGCAAAAGTTCGAGGCTTGGTCGGAGCAAGGCTCTTCAGGTTATTGAGGGTAAGAGCCTTATCCAGTGGGTGGTTGACCGCCTTGCTATCCTCAGCACAGAAATCATCATAGCGACTGCTCATGGCGAAGCAATTCCTTGCTCCTCGGCTGTAAGGATAAAAACGGTAGCCGATAGTTATCCTGGAAAGGGTCCGCTTGTGGGCATTTACTCAGGTTTAATAGCCTCATCTAATTCGCGGGCTATCGTCGTTGGCTGTGATACACCGTTTCTGAGCGTTAGCTTGCTTGAATATATGACCCAAATCTGTTCTACATTTGATGTTGTTGTTCCTCGGATAAAAAATAAATTAGAGCCCCTTTGCGCGGTGTATTCCAAGAATTGTTTAGGCCCCATCCAAGGGTTGCTGGAGCAAAATGAACTGAGGATTAGCGAACTTTTTAGTATGGTCAAGGTGAAGTACGTCGAAGAGGACGAGCTCAATAGATTTGACCCAAAGCACCTAAGCTTTTTCAACATAAATAGCCAGGACGATCTGGAGAGTGCAAGAAAACTGGCGGCTGAGAGAGGATGAATGGAATGGTTTAAGGGACAGAGGTCAATCAGAAACGACAAAATTTAATGTACTTAGTTAGAGATAAATGAGCAAGGCACGTCTTGAATAATAAGAAACGTCGTCTAACACGGGCTTTGTAGCTTCGCTGTTCCTATAGCTAACCACTGTCCTACGATTTATATCTTCTCCACTTTAACTGTTGAGACTTTGAGCTCAGGAATTTTAGATACCGGGTCTAGCTTGGGATTGGTAAGGATATTGGCAGCACTTTCAGCGAAATGGAAGGTCATGAACACTACTCCTGAGGGCAATGCCTCAGTTACTTTAGCTTTAGCGATAACTTCACCGCGCCGGGAGTTGATTTTAACCTTGTCACCTTGAGCTATGCCGAGTTGCGAAGCATCCTTGGGGCTGATTTCCACCACACCTTCAGGCTCTATGATATTAAGTCCAGCTACCTTGCGAGTCATCGTCCCAGTATGGAAATGATACAGGCTGCGCCCTGTGGTGAGAATCAGAGGATAGTTCTCATCTGGCATCTCCCCCGGGGGCACATACTTCAAGGGGATAAGTCTGCCTTTCCCCCTAACAAAAATATTCGTATGTAATATCGGTGTACCGGGATGGTCATCAATAGGGCAAGGCCACTGGAGTCCACCATTCTCTAACCTCTGGTAACCTATGCCACCATAGCTAGGAGTAAGATTGCGAATTTCTTCCATTATGTCGAAGGGATGGCTGTAGTCGAAGCCTTTAGCCCCTAACCTTTGGGCTACCTGGCAAATAATCCACCAATCAAGCTTGGAATCGCCGATTGGCTCAACAGCTTTCCTTACTCGCTGCACCCGGCGCTCAGTGTTAGTGAAGGTGCCATCCTTTTCGGCAAAGCTTGCCGCTGGCAAGACAACATGGGCAAACTTTGCTGTCTCAGAAAGGAATATATCCTGAACCACAAAAAACTCAAGTTGAGCCAGCGCCTCCCAAACATGTTGGGCATCAGGATCGCTTAATGCCGGGTTCTCACCAACCAGATATAGCGCCTTTATCTCTTTGCGGTAGGCGGCTTCAAGCATCTCGACCAGGGTCAGCCCTGGAGATGGGGGCAATCCACACCCCCAGGCAGTTTCGAATTTCTCTCTAATAGCTGGATCGGCTACCGCTTGATAGCCGGGATAGACGTTAGGTAAGGCACCCATATCGCAAGCACCCTGCACATTGTTCTGACCTCTGAGTGGATTGACCCCGGTTGAGGGCTTGCCTACGTTCCCGGTAAGCATTGCCAGGTTGGCGGTAGCCAGTACATTATCAGTGCCATGAGAGTGCTGAGTAATGCCCATGGAATAGAGAATGGTGGCAGGACTATTGCCGGCAAACATACGGGCAGCTTCCACTATCTTGTCTCGCGGCACCTTAGTGACCCGCTCAACAAAATCAAGGTCAAAATCCTTTAACGACTCCCTGAAAGCATCGAGGTTCTCACATCTATCCTTGATAAAGGCCGAGTCAAATAGTTCCTTATCCACTATAACCCTCATCATCCCCATGAGCAAGGCGACATCTGTGCCAGGATTATGCTGCAGCCAGAGGCTGGCGAAGTGGCACATGTCAATCTGGCGGGGATTAGCTACAATGAGCTTCCCCCCATTATTTACTGCTCTTTTCACCCCAAGCCCAATCACAGGATGGTCATCTGTAGTATTAGTGCCAATAGCCAAAATACAAGCGGCGTCGCCAATTTCGCTGATGGAGTTGGTCATTGCTCCGCTGCCAAAGCTCTGCACCAGGCCAGCCACAGTGGGGGCATGGCAAAGCCGGGCGCAGTGGTCAACGTTGTTAGTACCCAGCATTGCACGAGCGAATTTTTGCATGACATAGTTTTCTTCATTGGTACACTTGGCTGAGGCGATGACGCCTACTTCATCTGGTGTGTAACTCCTCAATTTCTTGACCACCAGTTCTAGTGCTTCATCCCAGGATGCCTCTTTCAACTCCCCATTCTTTCTTATCAGGGGAGAAGTCAACCTCTCAGGATGATGGACAAACTCGGCGATACCAAAGCGACCTTTAACACACGCCTGCCCATGATTAGCCGCACCATCTGGATCAGGCATGGAAGCCATTATCTTTTCATCCTTGACCAGAAGATTTAACTGGCAGCCAACACCACAATAGGGACAAATTGTGGTAACCACACGATCGGGCTCCGCCAGCTCACGAATAGCCAAATCAACAAGGGCATAAGTAGGACAAGAATCAACGCAGGCACCGCAGAACTTGCAGCCAACCTCGCGAAGCGTTCGCCCATTTAAGGGGGCAATAGCATGACACTGGAGGCAGCGTTGAGCTTCGGCAACAGCTGTCTCCCAATTCATTCCCTGCTCCACTTCAGAAAGACCCTCAATGCGTGTCTGTGGCGCAAGATAAGAAATGGTAGCTAATCTTTCTCCTGTAGGTACTTCTTCTAACCAGGTCATAGCCTCCTCGGCAGGAACAAGATGCTCTGTAATATCCCCTCTGCCACCAAGATAACGATCAATGGACTGAGCTGCCTTTCTTCCCGCTGCAATAGCATTGATGACCAAAGCTGGGCCACTCTCGCAATCACCTCCAGCAAAAACGCTCTCTCGACTTGTGCTTAAGTCCTCATTGACCTTCACTATGTTTCTCCGCTCTACTTCGACCTGAAAGCCCGCAGGAACATCTGGTTGTTCGCCAATGGCAGCAATTAAAGTATCAAGCTCAGCGATAAACCCAGTCCCCTTAATCGGAACAGGTCGGCGTCTGCCACTGGCATCAGGCTCTCCTAACTCCATGCGGATTAACTCCAGCTTCAAGTTATCATTCTCCTTGAAAATCTTTGATGGAGCAACGAGAAAGATGATTTCAACTCCCTCCTCCAACGCTTGTTCTACCTCTTCCGGTTGAGCTGGCATCTCGTTCTTTGTCCTGCGGTAAAAAATGGTCACTCTCCTAGCGCCAAGCCGTAAAGCAGCGCGTGCAGAATCTAGGGCAACGTTTCCTCCGCCAATCACCCCTACCCTATCCCCCAATTCCACCTTCTCTCCAAGGTTAAACCGGCGAAGGAATTCTACACACCCAATTATCCCAGGCAAGTCTTCTCCCTCTACCCCCAGCTTCATTTCTTTGTGAGCACCAATGGCAAGAAAAATCGCCTGGTATCTCTGCTCAAAAAG
>JAUWYE010000128.1 GCA_030615965.1 Dehalococcoidia bacterium
AGAAAGGCAGATTGCCAGGTTGCAGGAAATAAAAAGGGCGAGGGATAACGGTAGAGTGACTCAAATTCTCAACGATCTTCGCGCTGCTTCCAAGACGGACAAAAACTTAATGCCCTATGTTATAGAGGCAGTAAAGGAATATACTACTGAGCAAGAAATCTGTGATGTCTGGAGAGATGTCTTCGGGGAGTATCGGGACCCGGGATTTTACTGAACTCTAATGTCCAAATTTCTATCACTTGACAGGGGAGACTGAGTGAGGGTGAAGACAATATGGTGAACTCAGGAAGAAAGATACGGATTCTAGTTGCCAAGCCCGGCTTGGACGGACATGACCGAGGAGTGAGAGTTATAGCCAGAGCTTACAGAGATGCCGGGTTTGAGGTGGTATATACTGGCTTGCATCAGACGCCTGAGCAAATTGTCGCTGCGGCTCTACAAGAGGATGTTGACCTGATCGGGCTAAGCTGCCTCTCTGGAGCTCATATGTACTTATTTAAGCGGGTGCTCGAGTTGCTAAGGGAAGACAAAGCAGATGATGTAATGGTCATCGGTGGAGGCATCATTCCTGAAGAAGACATTCCCAAACTTAAGAAACTTGGAATCAAAGAAATATTTTTGCCAGGCACCTCTCTTGATAATATAGTAGGCTGGGTAAGAGATAACGTAAGGCCGCGCTGCTGAAGCTAAGCTCATGGTGCACCTCTTGGATACAATTCTAGCTTCCGAAGCTAATCCGCTATGGGAAAGCGGATAAGACATGGGACAAGAAGGTTACTAACTAAGGCGGGGGGCTACGCCCCCCTTCCTTAACCTTCCCCCCAGGGTGGTTATGTGTGGTAAAATCCAGACAAAAGAGGATGGTAAATACCATTAGGGAGGTATGATATATGTCATGACTAACCTTAACCTACTGCCTAGAGTGATTGGGAAATAGAAGTCGGTTATTTATCATCAAATAGAAGGAGGGAAAATGATAAAGGTTATAGAAGGTTATGAGCTGGAGAAGGATGCAGATATGCAACCGCTATTTCTAAAGCTCAGGTCATGTGCCATGGCATTTCAAGGTTTCGTTAGTGCTGAGCATATCAAAAGCGTGAAAGGCAGTCCTATTGCCGCTCTGTTATACAATTGGGCGAGACTTGAGGATTGGGATGCATGGGAGAGTTCAAAGCTTAGAGAACAGCTACTACACGAGGCAGAGGCACTCTGGGTATCAGAGCCGAGGATAACAGTATATGAGGTAATACCCACATCAGCATGGACAAGTATCATAAGTTAGGTAACTGAAAATCTATGATAGCAGGGATTCTATCCCCCGCAGTAGTGGGTGTCAATGACAGCAAAACAGAGCTCTCCAAGCCATTGACTATGCTTGGGTGATACAGTATGCTTGAGTTGCGTAAGAAGGAGGTACAACTAAATGAGCCAGTGGCAGTATCATGTAGAAAAATACAGCTTTAGAGAGTTAGTAAAACCAGGGTATTTAAATTCTCTTGGAGAAGTGGGCTGGGAACTGGTTTGTTTGAAGAGACTAGCAGAAAAGCAGCCAGCAGCTCAGATGCAATGGTTGGCAGTTTTCAAGAAGCAGATTGTAGAAAAAGAAAAGTAACCATGATTTAAGTGTTACTGCCTTCTCTGTAGTCCAAGAGGCTATAGTACATCAATTTCCACATATTTGACTATCAAATCTTCAGATTTCAAGGCTAATTGGATTTTCTCTACGAGTCAACATCTTCGTGGCTAGGCTTAGGTAGCACCAATATCCCTGGGGGACACCCCATATCAAGATGTGAACATCTAGCCTTGCCTTGTAAACAATCTAGCTTTGAATACCTGCTACCTAAGCATGAATTTTGAAAGTTTACTATCCTGATGGATGGGGGATGGGAAAGGGTGGGTTTATGTAGGCATTGCCCACTACCTCCATGATGAAGACTCAGGGTGAGTGATAGACAGACAGGATGGTATAATGAAGCTATACTAAGCTTATTGCAGGAGGTGAGAAATGTTAAGGCATATTATCATGGTCAATTTCAAGGCTGAGGTAAGTCAACAAGAGCGAGATGAGTTTGCAAAGAAGGTTCCGGAAACACTGGCACAGATTCCAGGAACAAAAAATGTTTTCATAGGTCAGGCATCGGAAGTAGAAGGCAAACCACGCTATGCCGCAGCTCTATTCATTGACTTTGATAGTGAGGCTGCTTTGAAAAGCTATCTTGAGAATCCCATACACAAAGCCGCAGAAGCACAGATGCCCTCCATGTTTAGTGAGTTTCTTGTTTCGGACTATCTATACTAGGGTCAGGTAGAAGCGAGCTGTGAGGCTGCTATCACCCTGTCGGAGCTTAAAGAGCATTTGACCCGTGTGGACAAATTAGCTTACGATCTGCTGCTGCCTAGGCATTGCTGTTGGGGCTGACCTGACGGTGCAAAACCCTGTTCTTGTTTACCAACTGTAGGATTTGAGGTAAAATAGGTTCAGTTTTGCGGGAGTAACTCAGTGGTAGAGTTCCTGCCTTCCAAGCAGGGTGTCGCGGGTTCGAGTCCCGTCTCCCGCTCCACCTAGCTTCGGTTCAGCTCCGTTAGGAGATTACCTCCTATGTCACAAAGGGTTCTTAATTTTTGATATAATCGCCACCTTTTTCCCTGCTGACCTCCGAGGACTAAGCCATTCCCTGTTCGATTATTTCCTCAACAGCTCTTGCCCAGCCCTCAGGGCCAATCCCCTCCACCCTGCGGAGATGAGGTATATCTATCTCCTCCCAAATCCTTCCCGGCTTTTGTACCAAGACGGGGATGTCCACTGCTGAGAGCATAGGTAAGTCATTGGGGCTATCACCTATGGCTATTGTCTTTATTTGTCCTGATTTTCTGTTGAATAAGTCAATGAGGATTCTTGTTGCCTTACCTTTGTCGTTAGGTCCGGTGACGTCATAATAGCGGCCGCCAGATGTATAATTGAGGCCTGTTTTCTTTATCGCATTTAACACTCTATTAATCTCATCCGGTGTTCCCTCAAGATTTAGGGTCTCATCGTATTCCCTAGCTTTAGCTCGTTCGGCAGCCTCAAGATCCAAGCTCGTCAACAATGCCACCTCCTCCGCACTCATATCACCAAAACCTCTAAAATTGACCTCTGTATTATCCCTTACCTGCGACAGAACCCGTCTGATTTGGTGGTAGGGAATACCTAGTTCAATTACTTGGTAGCTATCCTCAACTTTATGATGCTCAAAATCAAACGGGAAGTAGCCTTGAGAAATGAACACCGCCCCCCCATTTTCCACGATGAAGGGGTCGTCTATTTGCAACTCTTTTCGATATACCTCTTGCTCAGCTCTGGTCTTAGCTGAACAAAAAACAATAGGTATCCCCTGCTTGCGCAGATAATTTATAGAGGGCAGTGCCTTAGCATAAGAGTAAGTTTCTGATTCAAGCAGTGTGCCGTCTAAGTCGGTGAAAATAACTGTTTTCAACTTCATTAGCCTTAACCCCCATATGTATGAATCTCAGTCTGGCGTCTTTCCTTGGTTTAATCAAATACCTGCCTTCCTTAGAAATTGCTCTATCCTTGACCTCTCAGCATCATTGAGCAGGTTATTCCGATACGCTACCGAGTCAAAGAAGAACTGAACATGCTGAGGAGTCTGCCAAAGCTCCTTTTCCACATATAGGTAACCATAGCGAGTAGAGCTGGCTAATTTCTCCTGACTCACTTCATCACTATCATACCCAACACGCTCCACTAACTCAGAGGTAAAGCCATTCTTGCGTGCTATTGCGTCAAGGGTACCATGAATTCCCGTACCATGCTGGGCTGCATCCTTACTCCGGTCAGCATATTGCGCAGGTAGCCCAAGCCTTTTGGCTGCCTCTCGATGAGGGTGCTTGCCAATCCTGTCTTCGGCAGAGGTAATCTTGAGACGGGGCGATACACTCATTGCCAGCTTGACCACCTCGATGTCAGCGTAAGGGAACACCTTTTCCACCCCATGAGCCATAGCAATCCGGTTCTCCCTATCAAAGGTCTCCACGTCGGCTCTCTCTAAATCACCCCACATATTCTGCAGAAGGCCGTCATAGCCATCTTTGGCAATAACTTGAGGATACCAGCTGTAGCCTCCCCATAGCTCATCTGGACCCTGACCGGAGAAGATTACCTTGAGACCATCTTGGCTTGCCATCTCCACCGCGGCATAGGCTCCAATACCGGCTTCAATTTGTACCAAGTCCCTCTCCTCAACAGCAGCAGCTACTCGGGGTATGTATGACTCAATCTCATCCTGGCTCAGCCTTCTCACCTTATGCTTTAGCCCTAACTCTTGAGCAAAGCGCTCGGCATATTCAATATCAGTCGCCCCCTCTACGCCAGCAGTATAAATGGTTACCTCAATGCCCCTCATTGCGGACATATCTGAGACGAGCTTAGCTATCAGGCAACTGTCTACGCCTCCTGAAACGAGTGCTGCTAGCCTTTTAACATTGTGTAACCTCCTCTCAACAGCCGCCTTAAGCAGGGCGCAGTAGCTGTCAACAGCCTCAACTAGGTCGTTGATGGTCACTTGAATGTTCATCTT
>JAUWYE010000171.1 GCA_030615965.1 Dehalococcoidia bacterium
AGGCGTCGCCGTTGGTATGTTGCGAATATCCGTGCTGGTTATTTCACGGTCTTGACTGAGCTCCAGCATTCTTTCTGCGGCGTAAAGAAGTTCAATCAGGCGTGCCCAGTGGGTTGCCAGAGTATAGTTAGCTGGCTTGCCACCGAGAGTGGAATACATCTTTTCATATTCTTCCTGTGCCAGAGGAGTTGCCATGCCATCGCCAGCGTTTAGCCTTGATAGAGGTGTGGCCCGATAAACTCCGCTATCTTTGCCGTCAACAAAACCTTTCCAGCCGACATTCTTAAGATAAGGGAACTTGAGGTATGTCCAGGGCTCCACTCGTTCAGCTATATGTTCCAAGTATTCCCGGGGAGCATACTTGCAGAACTCTTTGCCCTCAGGGTCAACTACTCGTACTTTACCATCATAAAAGTTGACTTTATTATTTTCATCAACTAAGCCCATATTATAGGACTTTTGGGTAAAGGTATCGCTCAGGATCATATCCAGGTACCCTTTGTTCTTGAGAACAACGTCGTCGAAGACTTTAAGCGACAACTTGCCAAACTCCACCGACGATTTGGCTATTTCTTCAATTTGCGCCCTTTCCTCTTCATTTATGGCCTTGCTCACACCGCCGGGTAAGCCAAAACAGGGGTGTATTGGACGCCCACCAACTGTTTGAATAATCCAGTGATTTTGTTTACGGGTATTGATTACAGCACCACCTAGCTCCAATCCTACCTTGGCGATTACTCCAAGGATATTGCGCTCCGCAGGTGGAGCATCTGGCCCCATAACGAAATCAGGGGCAGCAAGGATGTAGAAGTGGGTGGTGTGGTCAGTTACGTAGAAGGCACTATAGAGTAGCTCTCGAAGCTTTCTGGCAGCGCTGGTTGGTTCGACATGAAACAGGTCATCTAAGGCTTTGGTTGATGCCATGTGGTGGGCTTCAGGGCAAACGCCGCAGATGCGCTGGGTTATCTGGGGCATATCCTCAGCCGGGCGGCCCTCGGAAAATTTTTCGAAGCCCCTGAGTTCGGGAATCTGGAAATAAACATTGGCTACACTGCCATCCCCGTTGAGAAAAATGGTAATCTTGCCATGACCTTCAAGGCGGGTAATGGGGTCTATCACTATTTTTTTCATTTTATCCTTGCCCTCCTAAGTAGTGAATCTGGCAGACTGTAACGGTAGAAAGTGCCTGCCGGGTCGGGAATATCATCAATTATCCTTTGAATCTCCTCGGGGTCATTGGAATCAATGATAGAGGACAGAGCACTCAAGAAGTGAGCTCCCTGGTCAACCACCCCCTCCACCGGCCCGTAACAGCCGGTGCAAGGCATATTGGCTTGAGGGCAGAGAGCATCACAGCCGCCCCGAGTAGCTATGCCATAGCACAACAAACCCTGCTCCAGCAGACATTTTTCCGGGTCAGGTATTATTTCGTAAGGCCTATAAAACTTCTTGACCTTCTTTTCTTCTCTAGTACGAGGACACTCTTCGCAAAGAGCCTTCACCGAGTGACTTATGACAGTGCCTTTCGGTGGTAACTTGCCTTCAATCAAAGCTTCAAGGGCAAGCCAGGTAGTCTTTTCTTCCGGGGGACAACCGGGGACGAAATAATCGACATCCACGGTTTGGGCTAGAGTCTTAACCGTATCGTAGAACTCAGGAAGCTCAAGCTCACCCTCGGGCACTTTAACTCTCGTCTGAGGGAAAATTTTCTCAGGATTATCAGTCGATGGTGTTTCGATATAGGCACGGTCGAATATCATTTGCCGGTTATAAAAGTTAGCCAGCCCTGGTATACAGCCCTCATAAGCGCAAGAACCATAAGCAATCATTATCTTGGATTTGGCTCGTAAGAGTTTGGCCATGTGCTCGTTCTCTTCATTCCGAATAGCTCCGTTGAAAAGACAGACATCTACACTCTTATCCGCCATATTCTCTACATCAGCATACTTGAAATCCATGCCTACCGGCCAGAACACGATGTCGGCAACCTCAGCTAGCTTCAGTATCTTTTCATGTATAGCCAGAGTTGCAATCTCACATCCACCACAACTGGCACCCCAATAAAGAGCTATCTTAAGTTTAGCCATGTTTTGCCTCCTCAGAATTTTGTTTGAAAGGACCTAATGAACTTGGCCCAAGGTTCTTTATGGCTTGAGTAAAATTACTAGTTACCTCCGCAAATTTTGATCCTTCAGACGCAGAAACCCACTCCAGTCGAACTCTTTCTTCCTCTATCCCAAACTGCTTCAACATCTTCTTAAGCAGCGGGATGCGGCGCAGTGTCTTGTAATTCCCTTCAAGATAGTGGCAATCGCCGGGATGGCAACCAAGAATTAACACGCCATCAGCACCAACGCTAAGTGCCTTAAGGACCAAAAAAGGGCTTACTCTGCCGCTGCACATCACCCTGATTATCCTTATAGCAGAAGGGCACTGCATTCTTGAAGTGCCAGCCAGGTCAGCACCGGCATAAGAACACCAGTTACAGCAAAAAGCTACTATTTTTGGTTCAAAGTTGTCCATCTATCCTCCTAAATTAAACAAAAAGGGTAGTTCTAATTCACCCTTACTTGCCAGCTCAATAACACGGATAACTAATACCATTATACTAATTTTTGCAAATGACTATAATAATCTATACGATAAACTATTTGACACTACTCCCTCAAATACTCATCTAT
>JAUWYE010000141.1 GCA_030615965.1 Dehalococcoidia bacterium
GGGTCTTGACCATACATATATTCCTGCGGCTTGTACTCCTGGGCACCTGTGGCTACGATGACAACCCCATGCTCGATGGTGTGAAGCTTGCCGTTGGCGGTGAACTCCGTTTTGAAGTTGCCTATCGACCCCTGAAAGTCCGCGAGCTCGGCTTCGGTGTAAACCTGAAGCTTGGGGTGTGTAGTTACCTTTTGGATCAGGGTATCCAGCCATTCTTGTGGATCGTCGCCATTCATAAGGAATTTCAGCCTTCGCACATTCCCGCCGAGGTTGGGGCTTTTTTCCACTAGATGGGTCTCAAACCCCTGCTCCGCCAGGTCAAGGGCGGCCGTCATTCCTGCCATACCACCCCCGATGACGAGGGCCCTGGGAATCACGTCTACAAACTGGGGGTACAGCGGCTCCAGCAGCCTCGCCTTGGCCACAGCCATCCTTATCAGGTCTTTTGCCTTTTCCGTCGCCGCCTCTGGTTCGTGCATATGCACCCAGGAACACTGGTCGCGGATATTCGCCATCTCGAACAGGTAAGGGTTAAGCCCCGCCTCCCGTAGAGTATCCTGGAAAAGGGGCTCATGGGTCCTCGGGGTGCACGAGGCTACGATAACCCGGTTCAGGTCATGCTCCTGGATTTTGTTGCTGATCGCCTGCTGGGTGTCTGTGGAACAGGTATACAGATTGTCCTCAACATAGCTAACGCCAGGCAATGTCTTGGTATATTCAGCCACTTCTGCGATATTCACTACGCCGGCTATATTCCTGCCACAATGGCAAACGAAAACGCCGATGCGCGGCTCTTGGCCCGAAACATCCCTTTCCGGCGGGTATGTCTTCTCAGCAATGAGGCTCCCCCTCTCCTCGGCCAGAAAGCCCATTACCTTCGACGCGGCAGCCGAGGCCTCCATCACGCTCTCCGGTATATCCTTGGGCCCGGAGAAGAGGCCGGCCACATAAATCCCCTGCTTTGAACACTCGGTTGGCGAAGACTCCCTAGTGCTGACGAAACCATACTCGTCAAGTTCAATGCCAAAGATCCGAGCCAGTTCAGCTCCCTCCGCTGCTGGCCTAAGCCCTACAGAGAGGACGACGAGGTCAAACTCATCGGTGACAATTTCGCCGCCTTCTTTCTGATATTGAATCATGAGGTTTCTGGTTGCCGGCACTTCCTTGATAGAGGAGGGACGGCACCGGATGTATTTGACCCCAAGCTCCTTGGCGCGGTTATAGTAAGCCTCGAACCCCTTTCCAAAGGCCCGCAGGTCGATGTAAAAGATGGTGCAGTCAGTATCGGGCTCGTGCTCCTTCACAATGAAGGCCTCCTTGGTGGCATACATGCAGCAAACGGAGGAGCAGTAGTTGTGCTCTACCTCCCTGGAACCGATGCACTGGATAAAGGCTATTTTCTTTGGCGCTTTGAGGTCAGAGGGGCGCAGGACACTGCCCATATGCGGGCCGCTTGCGGAGAGCAGCCGCTCAAACTCAAGGCTGGTAATAACATTAGCATAACGATTATACCCGAGCTCTTTTTTAAGATCGGCATCGAAGAGTTCGTATCCCGGCGAAAGAATAACCGCTCCCACATTCAAATCAATTTTTTCTTCTTTTTGGTTATAATCAATGGCATCTGCTTCACAAAACTCCTTACATATTTCACAGTGGTCACGGCGGAGATGGACACAGTATCGCTCATCAATTGTCGCCCAGTTCGGGATAGCCTGGGGATAAGGGATGTAAATAGCAGGTCTTGAGATTAACCCCATATTATATTCGGATGGGATGGCAACAGGTTCATTTTTGCTAATCTCAGAAAGCTTAATTCTTCCTGTTGGGCATATAAAACTACATGCACCACAGGTTTGACATATGTCGCTAAGGGCTTCGAAAGGTGGCTTCACCTCCCGTTTCGAACCGCGATTTACAAAACTGACCGCGCCTATACCCATCCTCTCCTGGCACATTCTGACACAAAGGCCACAAAGGGTGCAGTCCTTATTTTTCTTTTTGATCCGAGTTTCTGTAACCCCTAACTCGTTAGCTAATTTTTGTATCTCCTCCGAATCCGGGCATCTGGCCAGTAGCAATTCGATCATTATTTTGCGGTTCTTAATAACCCTATCGGAATGGGTCTCCACCACTATCCCTTGTTCAACTTTGTACAGGCAGGAGGCCTGGATCATTTTCCTGCCGTCCTGGGTTATTTCCACTAGGCAAAGGCGACAGGCTCCGTAGGGGGACAATGCTTTATGATAACAAAGGGTAGGTATCTTGATGCCAGCCTGTTGCGCTGCTTCAAGTATGGTTGTGCCTTCTTCTACCTGGGTCTCCTGCCCATCAATAGTTAAGGTTATCACTGCTCAACTCCCTCAATGCTTTTATCTTCCCCCTTAATGCTAGCTCTTATCTCTTTTGTGTCCAAACGGTATTCCAGTTCACCCCTTTTGTGTTGGTATATAAAGTCTACCTCCGGATTACCAACAATTAAGGTTGTAAGAGTTGCTTCCATATTACCCAAGGGCTTGCGGTCAATATGACTATAACCAAAAGTAGCTTTAACCCTTGTGCCCCTACCGACTTTTGATTCTATCTCAACATCACCCCCACTTTCCCTCGCTGCCTGGCTTAGCAGAGAAAGACCTAAACCCACTTTCCGTGTCATCTTAGTGGTAAAGAATGGATTAAGAACCTTTTTCACTGTCTCCGCATCTATCCCTTGGCCATTATCTGCTATCTCAATCGTAAGCAAATCCTTTGCTGTATCTTCAACAACCTTTATCTCAATCCTCGAGGCCTTCGCTCTAATTGAATTCTCCACTATATCTAAAATATGTAGGGACAAATCCTCCACGGTATTAAATCACTACCTCCCTTCCATCCTCACCAAATAAAGCCTTTCGTATCTCTTTAATGTTTGCCTCTTCTATCAATAAACAGGTAAAACTTTTACCAACATCCTCTAAAGTGTGGGCGTCGGAAAAGGTGACCAGCGGGAAATCGAAAGCTTGGCCAAACTCAAGCTGTGCCTCCTTTAGAGATAACCTCGGTGATACTTCTAGACCGTCTAGCACTAGCCCGTCAGGGATAAAACCCAACTGACCGATGATACTAAAACTCTCCCGATCAATATGGGACGCAATGGCTAACCCACTTAAAGAGTGGATTTTCTCTACAATCTGGTGAAGCGGAAGCACTGTTGCTCCAATCAAAAGCCTTTTATTAAAACTTAACACCTCATCATCCTCATTAACCACTATCTGTTCCCCAAAGACCCTCTCGTCGTTTATGCCGGGCAGATTCTCATAAACGAGGTTTGCCAGTTCAAACAGATCTTTGTCCTCATCAAAGAAGGCTAGGATATGGACCTCTTCTTGTGATGTGACCTCAATTCCTCCAATCACCGCCAATCCTTCTTTTTCTCCCACCTTTTTGGCACAAGCGACATTCTCGACCGAATTATGATCGCAAATCCCAATTATATCCAACCCTCTCAACTTCGCCTGCCCAACTATTCTCCTTGGCGACATCCTGGACTCGCAACAGGGTGATAGGCAGGTGTGGATATGCAAATCTGCCACAAACCTCCTCAACATCACCCCGTTCCACGAATACCGAGCTTATAAAGTCTGCCCACTATTTCAAAGGCAGGCAAGTTAGTCAACATAATTGGGATATTCTCTTCCTCTGCCTTTTTCAAGGCCTCCTCTTCTGGTTCTCTTCCATTAACAATAATAACTCCAGCTAATTCCTTTAAACTGGCCACAGCTACTATATTCTGATGGATTTGCAAGGTAATCCAAATATTATCCTTTTTAGAGTTAGCCATCAC
>JAUWYE010000176.1 GCA_030615965.1 Dehalococcoidia bacterium
GCTAGAAGTTAGTGACAATGCTAACTAAAGCCCTTCACAATACTTTACAAATACGCACACTTGCAGTACTCGCCATTGATTGTACCTCGACAGAAAAAAATTGACAATGGTCATTAGGCCATTTATAGTATCCAGCAACGAGTTGTGATGGAACAACCCTTGATACGTGGAGGAGTTAATCAAGATGAAGACAACTGAGGAGCCAATTGAGATTGAATCCCTAATCAAGCTGAATGAATATGGCCCCGATGACCTTTTTGTCTGTTGTGCTAGTTTTGAAGACAGGTGTGTTTCAAGTACATCCAGAGTGGGTGCTGATTTCAGGACAAGGTTTGCCGTAATCTTTCTTATTGAGGAGCCGCTGTACAAGAAACAAGTTGAAACCAATCTATTTAGATTACAGAGTGAATTGGGGAAAAGAGCTACCGAAGGTATCTTCGTCATTAGATGCCAGAGAGATGATCCAATTGAAGGCATTGCTCAGCTAAGAAATATCTGGAGGCAGTGTAAACCTAGAGATTCTGACGAGCCTTTCATTACGATTGACATTAGTGGCTTTACCAAGATCTACTTGTTTGAGCTTCTTCATTATCTTGTGGTCGAATTAAACCTAGGGGTTCCTCGCCTTCTTCACACAACACAGACATACTTGCCAACTAAACTTACTCGGGGGGTCCAGCAAATTACCACGATACACAATTTCTTTGGCAGTATTTCCTACGAGAAGCAAACTATTCTTATCCTACTTCTGGGCTTTGAGCCTGACCGATCTCTGGCGGTGTGGAAGCACTTCAATCCCACGAGGACAATTGCCCTAATAACCAACCCTCCACGCTATGGAAATCTTGATTACCTAAAATATGCTCGTGAAAACAATTCTTACTTACTTTCACAACCTTCTATAGAAGTAAGAGACGTGCCGCCCGATAGCCCATATGCTGTTAAGAGTGTGCTTGAGGCTATTCATAATGATACAAGAGGTTTATTCAATATGGTAATTAGCCCTTTTGGGACAAAGCCGCAGGTTGTAGGTGTGTTTTTTTTCTGTTTGGAGCACCCTAAAGTTCAAGCCGTTTATTCCTTCCCTGTTAAATATACAAAGTCTTATTTGCAACGCAAGCCCGGCCATACATTGTTACTACCCCTTGCGCCAGTGATGAGGTCTTAGCCTAGTAGAACTAGACTGGACTTAGTCAATACACCACATTTCTCCCTTGACGCAAGCTACTAAAACGCAACTTCAACGTCGCTTAGACTCAACTCCTGATCAGTCACTGTTCTTAGGGGAGGAAGTGCACTTACATCCATTCCTGGCTCATAATCAAAAATGCCAGCCAGTTCCCTACTTAGCATAAAGATTAGTCGAGAAAGAGGTAACTCCATAGGGCAAACATCCTGGCACTGCCCACAATTAACACATGAATCCATAACGTGGGTAATTCTGACCATGGGGAACATAACGTCAGGCGGAACTTCTCCAGCGAGCACGAAGCCCCTATCTGCCTCTAGAGAGCAGTCCTTGCAGTAGCAGATGGGACAGGCATCTCGGCATCCGTAACACTTGATGCAGTGACTGAACTGCTCAAACCAATAATTGAATTTCTCAACGCTGCTCATCTCTTTGAGACTAGCAAAATCTTTCTCCTGCCACTGCCGAGCTAGTTCTATTGCTGCCTCATCCTTTCTTCTTCTGGTTTCTATAGCATCGCCGCTTGGTTGTTCCACTTTAATATAGTCAGCTTCCGTTGCTGCGCTGATAAAATCAGACCTCTTTTCTGAGCAAACCTCAATAAAGGTCGTATTCTCGCCAGTAGTTCCCCATTTACCGCAGGCAATATCAGCCATTATCGGAATATTGGTCTCGCATCTCCGGCAGTTATCTCGTCGCCCATGCCCTCTCTCTTCCAACTCTGCTAAATCCTTTTCCTTCTCTGTTCCATCCCTTAACTTGATCGTCAATTTGTTGTCTTCATTAATTTTGTCTTCATTCGGTCACCTTCAAAACCTTTTGGCGTGAAGACAATGCCGTCTTCACTTCGTCGTCACTGTAACCTTCGGCAGAAAGTAGGTAAGACTTTTGAGAAGACCTTTCCTTTGGTTTATTAGCACCTGGCGGCATCGACATTCCGATGATTTCTTCAGACACGGATAGATTAGGACATAGCCCCATTTTACTTTTGCTATAGAGAGGACGCCGGTATAGTTCTCATAATATGAATTTGTCTCTTTGAGGTTTGCTGTCACGACATATTTACCACAGGGTGAAAAAAAGCTCCTTTACTCCTGAGAGGGAATGCTTCTTCTCTCTATTAAATCCAATGTTGATACGTCCTCTTTACTTACCAACATTATTCATAGGATTAGACCATTTAATATTGTGGTACTTGAGTGGCTTAGTATGTAAAAACGTTTCCACAGTGTCAATGCCTTTTATCC
>JAUWYE010000165.1 GCA_030615965.1 Dehalococcoidia bacterium
AGTCAGAAATATGATAGAAATTGATGGAATGGTCTATATCGGCAACCACGGCCTGGAACGCTGGGTCAAGGGGCATTCTGAATTCTCAAAAAATGTCCAAGACTATTCCAGAGTAATTAAATCAGCAATCAAGGAATTAACTTCGCTACTCTCCATAGAAGGTATTAGTATTGAGGACAAAGGAATAACGGCAACCATTCACTATCGTCTCTGCCCTGAACCTCAATTAGTTGAGAGAGAAATCATAAGTGCGGTAGAGGCCTCACCCCAAGCTAGTAGCTTAAGGATTATTAAGGAAAGGATGGCAATCGACCTTCTGCCACCGGTAAAGGTCAATAAAGGCACAGCTATACTGGACTTAATACAGGAGTATAATTTGCAAGGCGGTATCTATCTGGGCGATGACATCACGGACATCGATGCCTTTAGAGCTATACACACCGCTTGCCGTGATTTAAGTTTTCAGGGTTTTGCCATTGGCATCCTCAGTCCGGAAATGCCTGAAAAGCTGGTGACAGAAGCAGATTTTACCTTGAATGGAGTAAATGATGTAGAGCGTTTCCTCAAGTGGATGTCTCAGGACGCTCTTGAATCAAGCTAACAGCATCCTTTAGTAAGTGAAAAAGCCAATTAGTTATATCCTCTTCTTCAATTGACTTTTTCAGTGCAGTGGCACGCTTATTCCTTTCTCCAGGTGGCATTGTTAGCGCAGTATACAGGGCTTGAGTTGTTTCCTCCAGGTCAGTCGGGGACACAGTTAGAGCATTCTGCCCTAATTGTTCACAAGCACCGACAGTTTCCGATAGTATTAAGACTCCGTCACAGTCATTAACCGTGGGGCCTTCCTTGGCTACCAGATTCATCCCATCAATAACAGCGTTTACTAAAAGAACATCATAAAGGCGCATGCCGGCTATAGCTTGGATGTAGTTGTTCTCATAAAAAAAATCGATAGGATACCATTCTTCAGTCCCGTATTTACTATTTATGGCTCCTATTAGCTGAGTGAGCTCTTGCATATACCTTTGATATAGCTTCAAATGGGTCCTAGTAGGCACTAGAAAGGCGATAAATTTGACCTTTCCCCGGAACTGAGGGTAGCGCTCTAGTAGCTTATCAAAGGCTCTAAAACCACGAATAATATTCTTACTGGGCTCAGCCCTGTCGACACGGACTATGGTTTGCTCACCGCAAAATTGACGCAACTTTTGCTCATATTCCTGTAATCTAGCTGAAGAAACCATCCTCTTAAGACCAGCGACATCAACAGATATGGGGTAAGCTTTAACTTGGACAATATGCTTATCTATCTGAACAGTCTGCAGCCCGTAATCTACCTCAGCCTCGTCAATAAATGATTCACAACAATAGAGGAAATTATGCACATCTCGCATTGTTTGCAAGCCCACAATATCAGTGGTACATAAACTGGTGAGAATTGCTTGCCGCATAGAACTGGGCAATAGCTGCCAGTAGCTTGGTGATGGCCAAGGAATATGAATAAAGTGTTGAATCACCAGGTTTGGCATCTGTTTCCGAATATAAGCACTGGTTAAATAAAGGTGGTAGTCGTTTAGTATTACTATCGGGGGCGGTTGGCTTTCCATTGCCTCGTCAATAACTGCTTGGGCAAAGGCTTGATTCACAGGAACGTAACCATTCTGCCAGGCATCATGAACTACATGGTCTATATTGGGTGTTCTAGGTGAGTTCCACATATAGTGTTGGAGAAACCAAAGAAGGGGATTGCAAATAATACTATAAAATTTGTGATAGGTATTTCTGGGGCTAACTACAAAACGGAGATACAGATTCTCATTATCTATGGGTGCTTTAAAACGCTTCCCTTGCGCTCTTTGCGCCGCTTGTCTATCCCCTTCTCCCATAGCACTAGCAATCCAATCAAGTTCTACATACTTACCAAGGCTACTGAGAGCAGTAACTATCCCACCACTACCACGGCGTGAGCGAAGTTGTCTATCCTCAGTAAGGTAATATTCAATAGGTCCCCGATTGCTAGCCAGAATTAGCCATCTTGGTGATAACCTTTGCTGGCATAACTCTTCCAGTCGGGCATCGCTACAGTTTTGGCTTATCGCCATTTTGCCTCCCGGTTCGCTCTAAGCTTGAAGAAGGGTCTATATCTTACGCCGTTGGCATAGCTCAGCAATCAGAATATTGAGAGCAAGCTCACCTCCATATTTTCCTGTTTTAATAGACAGGTCAGTTTCTAAGAGTTTATGATATACTTCCTTAAGCCGCTCCCAGGAGTATCTACTAGCTTGCTCTAATGTCTTACGCAAAGCGAATTCCGAGGTCAAACCCAACTTATTCTGAATCTCTACTTCAGGTTTTCCTTGACCCCTTAGCTCCTTTACCCGAACTATCATCCGAAGTTGGCGTAATAGCATAACCAGAAGATAGGCTGGGGCAGCTCCTCCCTCCAGTAACTGGTGGAGAGACTGTTCAGCTATCCCAGCCTTGAACTCAAGGATAGCATCAACCATAGCAAAAACATTAGCTTGATGGGCATAGCTTACTACTCTCTTAACATCCTCTTCCTCAATACGGCGACCTGAGGCGAATAGGACAAGCTTATTAATTTCACTTTTCATAATCCATAGATTGCTGCCTACGAGCTTAACCAATAGGTCTACTGCTCCGGGGGATATACTACCACCCTCCTCTATCACACGCCTTTGAATCCATTTACGAAGCTCAGTGTTTCTCAGCAGAGGGAAAGTCTTTACCTCTGCCCTAGCTGAAAGTGCCCTGAATAGAGGGTTATTCCTTCCTAGTCTGCCATCTATTAATACTAATATTGTGCTATCAGGTATCTTACTAATGTAGGTGACTAATAATTTATACTCGTTTTGCTGGTTAGCTACAGGTGTAATCTTCTTTTGACCACTGGATTTGCTTTTGGGTTCAAAACGCTCCAATAGCCCATTGACGATAACTAATCGCCTTTCAGACAGAAAAGGCACCGTCTCACAAACAGCTCTTAATTGGTCTAGGGTCACCTGTTGACCATCAAGTATAGTGGTATTAGCCGCTAAAAGTGCCTGGTCGCCTATACCTCTTTTTATCTCTTCAAGCGAC
>JAUWYE010000031.1 GCA_030615965.1 Dehalococcoidia bacterium
TGGGAGAAAGGACATTTGTAGTAGATTGCGATGTATTGCAAGCAGACGGTGGCACCAGAACAGCAGCTATCACAGGTGGATATGTTGCTCTTTATCACGCTTTCCATAACTTAAGAAAACAGGGCGTTTTGCCATTTATGCCATTAACTAAAATGATAGCAGCCACCAGCGTGGGCATTGTGAATGGCAATATGCTACTTGACCTTTGCTACGAAGAGGATTACCAAGCTGAAGTTGATTTCAATGTGGTCATGACCGACAAAAATGAGTTTGTGGAAATTCAGGGAACTGCCGAGGGCAAACCTTTCTCTAAAGAAACTGCGGATGCCTTACTTGCTTTAGCCCAGCAAGGGATAGCTAAATTGTTCAAAATCCAGAAGGAAACCTTAAGGGCTTTGTCTTGAATTTGCCTGCAGGTTCCTCGCTTTTGCCTGCCTTGTTATTGCCGGGGTTGCGTTTGCATTGACAATCACCCTGTTTTATACTTTAGTTTTGCTGCAATTTATGCGAGGTTTTTAGGAAAATGACCCAGCTGGAGCTAGCGCGAAAGGGCACTGTTTCACCCCCGATAGAGCACGTAGCCGAAAAGGAAGGTGTAGAGACGGATTTTATCATCCAAGGCTTGGTTGAGGGTGAAATCATAATTCCGGCCAACGTTAATCACACAAATCTAATCCCCTGCGGCATAGGCAAAGGGCTGAGGACCAAGGTCAATGCTAACATAGGCACATCCTCAGATTTTTGTGATTTGAACACGGAATTAAGGAAATTACAGACCGCCATCGACTTTGGTGCCGACACTGTGATGGACCTGAGCACTGGAGGTGATATTTCAGCTATCAGGAGGGCTGTCATGCGTGCTAGCACCGTGCCGGTGGGGACGGTGCCCATTTATCAGGCGGGTATTGAAGCTATTGAGAATCGTGGAGCCATCGTAAACATGAGTGTGGACGAGATTTTCGCTGTAATCGAAGAACATGCCAAAGACGGTGTTGATTTTATGACCGTCCATTGCGGAGTGACCCAGGCATCTCTGGCCAGACTTAAAAAGCAGGGTAGGATGGCTGACGTAGTGTCTCGAGGAGGAGCTTTTCACATCGGTTGGATGCTCCATAATGATAAGGAAAATCCCTTATATCAATATTATGATCGCTTGCTGGACTTGGCTCTTGAATACGATTTCGCTTTAAGTTTGGGCGACGGCTTGCGTCCCGGATGTTTAGCTGATGCCACCGACAGGGCTCAAATCGAAGAGTTAATTATCCTTGGTGAATTAGTAGAGCGCTCCAAGGAAGCTGGCGTTCAAGCTATGATAGAAGGTCCCGGGCATTTGCCATTGAATCAAATCGCCACTAATGTTCAATTGGAAAAGAGCCTCTGCCGTGGGGCGCCTTTCTACGTTCTTGGGCCTTTAGTGACTGATGTAGGCGCTGGCTACGACCATATAACTGCTGCTATTGGGGGGGCAATTGCCGCTGCTGCTGGCGCAGACTTTTTGTGCTATGTTACTCCCACTGAGCACCTTTCCCTCCCCGGTATAGAGGATGTTAAAGAAGGGGTAATCGCCTCTCGTATAGCTGCTCATGCTGCCGATATTGTTAAGGGCGTAAAAGGTGCCAAAGAGTGGGATGAACAAATGTCTAGGGCGCGCAAGGCTCTTGACTGGAAAACCCAAGCTAAACTATCTCTAGACCCAGAACTTTCGCAGCAAGCCCATAGTAAGATACCTGCTAGCGGAGTGACTTGCAGCATGTGCGGCAAATATTGCGCTATGGCAATAGTAGAAAAGTATCTAGGCATCTCAGCAAGTAAATGCTAACTGAGACTGCTTCGCTGAGTCCGTTCTGAGCGACGCGAGATTCTTCCCTTCACTGCGTTCAGGGTCAGAATAACGGGAAGCGAAGGGCTCGCAGCTAATATTTTAAAATGAAGGCAGAGATAATACCCGTTGGCACAGAAATTTTACTGGGCAATATAATTGATATTAATTCTTCCTTTCTAGCCAATCAATTACCTTTGCTGGGAATCGACTTATATTATATCTCTACGGTAGGCGACAATCAGGAAAGGTTGGTTGATACCTTAAAACAAGCCTGGAAGAGAGCAGACCTTATTATCACCACAGGGGGATTGGGACCTACCCAAGATGATATTACCCGGGAGGCCATTGGCGAGCTAGTGAGTGAGGAACTGCAAGTCGATGAGAGGTTATGGCAAGAGTTGCAAGGTTTGCTCAGCCGCTATCTTGGGGAAATACCACAAAGCAATATAAAACAGGCAACTATCATCCCTTCGGCTCAAATAATTCCCAATCGTATGGGCACAGCGCCTGGTTGGTGGGTTGAGAAAGACGACCACATAATTATAGCCCTACCTGGGCCACCTGATGAGATGAAATTGATGTGGCAGGAAGGCATGTTGCTCAAACTGGAGCAAAGAGTAACTGGAGAGGTCATCCTATCCAGGATAATTAAGACTTTTCGGCTAGCCGAAGCTAAGGTAGATGAATTGGTAGCCCATGTTTCCAAACTATCCAACCCTACTTTGGCTACTTATATCAATCCCGACGGTGTTTATCTGCGTATCACAGCCAAAGCAAAGGGAAAAACAGAGGCTCAACGCCTTATTTCTCAAAGCGAAGAACAAATTCGAAACATTCTTTCTTCCTATATTTGGGGAGTAGACGATGATACCCTGGACTCTGTTATTGGAGAGTTGCTCAGAGCCAAAAACTTGAGTTTAGCCACCATGGAATCTTGCACCGAGGGGCTTCTATGCAGCACCATTGCCAGTGGCCGGGAAAGCTATACTTATTTCAAGGGGGGATTGCTAGCTTGCTGTGATGAGGCTAAGATGGCTTGCGGTGTGGAGACCTCCATTATGGAGCGCTACGGCAAGGAAAACACTCAGGTAGCTAAGGCAATGGCTGAGACTGCGCGCAGGAATTTGAAAACCGATATCGGCATGGGCGTTGGGGGTAACATGAATCCCGATAAAAATTCCGGCGATGCATTCATAGGCCTGAGCAGTGATAAACTTGAGCAAACCTTCACCCATATACTCCGTGGAAATCGCTCAAGAATGAAGCAAATAGCAGTTTATGCCGCCCTTTTTGATTTAAGAAGGATGTTGCTCGAGGAGGTCTAATGCACTTAATTATAGATGGTTATTCCAGCAACCAAAAAATTCTCCGAGACGAAGATTTCCTTCGGAAATGGTTGGAAAGTTATCCCGCCAGGATTGGAATGACCAGGATTTCACCGCCATACGTGCTCAGATACATAGGACCGGTGTTAGAGGATTGGGGAATATCAGGATTTGTTTTTATAGCGGAAAGTCATATTGGCATCCATACCTTTGTTGAGCGGAATTACATTAACATAGACATTTTCTCTTGCGAGGATTTTGATACCGAGAAAGCAATAAAAGATTTCCGAGAGGGATTCCAGCTGGTTAAATTGCGAACCTGCCTGATTGATAGAGAATGGCCCAAAGCAGAACCCAGCACTCAGGGTGCTGAGTGCTGGGTCAACCCCCAAAGTTTTATTTACCATGAATGACCACGACTGTCATCCTGAACCCTTCGTTTGTTGGCCTGAGGGGACATTCCTGCCACATCGGGTCTTTGCTGGATTAGCCCCACCTTATTCAAATTTACAGCAAGCCAAGACTGTAATTCTGCCTGTCCCCTACGACTGCACCAGTGAATGGCGAGGCGGATCTCGCCATGGCCCACAGGCTATTATCGACGCCTCCCAATATTTAGAGCTTTATGATTTAGAGCTAGACCGCGAGATATATAAAGTTGGTATTTCTACCCTGCCCCAGGTAGAACCCCTACTGAGCAGCCCCCAAGACATGATTGACAGAGTTTATCAGGTGATTAAAGGCTTAATACAAAAGGAGAAATTTGTAGTGTTGCTTGGTGGAGAACACTCCCTTTCTTTAGGGGCAGTTCGCGCTTTCAAGGAAGCATTTCCCAGACTTTCTGTGTTGCAACTGGATGCCCATGCTGACCTTCGAGATGAATATCTGGGGACTAAATATAGCCAGGCTTGTGTTATGCGCCGCATCTTTGAGCTTTGCCCTATCTCCCAGGCAGGAGTGCGCAGCCTTAGCTGGGAAGAAAAACAATTCTTAACACAAAACAAGCTGACGCCCTTCTATATGTCTGACTTGGCATCGAATACAGCTTCTATAGACCAGATAGTAGACTCGCTTAGCGAAGATGTCTATGTCACCATAGATGTAGATGTTCTAGACCCTTCCGTTATGCCGGCAGTAGGCACTCCCGAGCCCAATGGTATGCCATGGCAGCAAGTCTTGGATATAATAGAATCGGTTGCCCTTCACAAGCATGTAGTGGGCTTCGATTTAGTGGAATTTTGCCCCGGGGAGGGGCCAGGTTCTTGCGCTTTTCTATTGGCTAAATTAGCTTACAAGCTTATCGGTTGCACTGTGCCGCAAGAAGGATGATGAGGGGTAATATAAGTTTAGGTAGGGTCTTCGGTATTCCCCTGCGACTCCATTATACCTGGTTTATTATCTTTGCTCTGGTTACCTATTCACTCGTGCTTTACCCCCTGGTAGAGCCTCCTTACCCTCCTATAGAACAGAGGATAATTTTGGGCATATTAACCAGCTTGCTCTTTTTTGCTTCCATCCTTACCCATGAACTAGCCCACAGCATCCTGGCTATTCGTAACAATATTCCAGTTAAAGAGATTACCCTCTTTGTTTTTGGCGGTGTTTCTCAGATAACTAAGGAAGCGACCCACCCCAGAGTAGAACTCTCAATAGCTATAGTTGGCCCCTTAACCAGCCTGGCTCTGGCTGGTATTTTTTACGGATTGCATCTTTTACTGGCAGGAACGCAGCAAATCTTGGCTGCTAGCTTAATGCAATGGCTAGCTTTGATAAATGTGATTTTAGCTGTATTCAACTTAATTCCCGGTTTTCCGTTAGACGGAGGCAGAATATTTCGTGCCCTTGTGTGGCAAAGGACCCACGATTACCATAGAGCAACTCGCATCGCTACCAAAGTGGGACAAGGGATAGCTTATGCCTTCATCGCCGGAGGCCTTGCCATTATCATTTTTGTTCACCAATACTGGCTTACCGGCCTGTGGCTAATATTCATTGGCTGGTTTCTCCGTGATGCAGCCAGAGCTAGTTATCAGCAGGTTTTGCTCCGCGATGCCCTTATTGATATCACGGCACGCCAGGTTACGGACTATGATTGTCCCCTAATCCCTCCCCACCTGAATTTAATGGAGCTAGTCCAGCAACATATATTGCCCGCAGGGCGAAGTTGCTTCCTGGTAACCGGGGGAGCTGAGTTAGAAGGCATGGTCACCCTGCAGCAGATAAAGAAAGTCCCCCGCACCCGTTGGGCCATCACCTCTGTGCAGGATATCATGACCCCGGCAAGCAAATTAAAGGTAGCTTATGCTGACCAAGATATCTTGAGTGTGCTCCAAGAAATGAATGGGGAAAGTACCAATCACATTCCGGTAATAGAAGTCGGGAAAGTCATGGGAATAATAAACCGAGAAGATATAGCTCGCTTTCTTCGCACCCGAGCCGATTTCGGGATAAGATCAACGCCTAGATAGCTATTATCGAGACGCTAGAATAATGCCTCCTATCCAAGAAGGTTCATCCCAGGTTTTTTTGTCAACCAGCTGCCGTTGAGTGATGTGTCTCATGTCATTCGAGGGTAATTCGGTATCTAATGTGAGCCGCCAGGGGATCGAACCCTGAACCTGCTGATTAAGAGATACAAGAGGTATGTCCCGGAGAGTGAAAAGAAGTAATTCCTGATACCTTTTTATTGGCGATTTGGCTTCGATTTGTATCGTTAGGTCACTTTTGGTTTTTTATGGTGGTGAGAAGTTCGTTAGCAAAAATGTTAGCAAAATTATAATTGGCGTCGTTTTTGCCGTATATCTATGGCAATTTGAGTATCTAACTTACACGAAATAAATTGTTCAAACTCTCTTTTCTTTAGGTGTAATTTATGTGCTAGCATCCCGACTTGGGTATCATTGAGACTGCCGGACCAAGAGTGAGAGAGCTTACCAACCGTATATTGAGAACCTTGATAATCTAGGTAGTAATATATATGCTCACCGGAAGCATCTTCTTCTGCCCCCAATTTATTTACAAAGGAACGCTTTACTGTACGAATATTCAAGCGGTCAACCAGTAAGAGGGGTTGCCAAAGAATTATGTTAGCAATGAACGAATGTTTTCTAAAACTGCCTTGTCCGGAGGTGATAATTTCATCTCTCTTCGTTGGAGAGAATTGTATTTATCACGTATAGAAGTCAGGAAATCGAAATATGCTTCTTCTAACGTGGCACCAAAAGATTCCTCATCAATATATAGCGATTTTATAACATACCCATCTTGAGTCGTTTCTTCACTGACGGTCAAGTCATGTCTTAAAAGAAGGTCGGAATTTGGTAGAGGTGTATTAGCAATAATATTAAATATTGAAGAGGAAATAGTATACTTTAGAATATTAGCACCATTAGTATCCTCAACTTGGCTGGGTGCAGACATGCTATTGAATTCAGGAACAGTAACTTGGTGTATGACCGCGAAAGTAGTTCCCTTATTTTCATATGTAATAGCCATGATTTTATATCCTTGTTAAAGGATTTTCCAGAGAGAATCCCAGTCTTCTGGGTTTATACCCAATGAATGTAACACTTGTGTAGGAACTTGAATGTTAACGCCGGCTTGCTGTTCGTGAATCATTATTTGCCTTCGTAGTACAAAGGTCATTAGTTTCAAGTGCTCTAGGCTCATTCTTATTGTAGCTAAAGTTTCGGACTGCGGCGTTTTACCAGGGGCTGGTGGCGTAGATGGAGAAAGCATAAAGTTTAAAGTAGAGCCATAAGGACCGGTATTTAATTGAAAAGAGTCAGAGTAAATATCAACAGGTTCAACCATTCTTATACCTCCCTAATGAGGACATTCACGAGCTTAGTAATTCTAAAGTCTATCACATGAGATTTAGGCTGTCAATTGGGTCTTGACAAAATTAAACAAAAGTGGTACTATAGTACCCATATAGGTACTTTAGTATCTTAGAGGGGTAATAATATGGCTATAAGATTAGTATTCAACCCTAAATCAGGTTGGACGGGCAAAGTAAAAAGTGAGCCAATAACTTATAGAGAAATGCATATACTAAGCTTGTCTGCTCAAGGGTATAGTAACAAAGAAATAGCTGAAGCACTTGGGCTTGCTTATCAGACAGTTAAAAACAACTTCCATAGGCTAATGAAGAAGCTTGGTGCAAAGACAAATGCCCAAGCACTATTACTCGCGATGCAATCGGACATGATTTCAATTGAATGGATATCAGATGATATGGATGAGTCGTTATCATTGACTTTGAAACAAAGGGAAGAGATAAAAGAGGGGATTATGCAAGACATAGAGAAAATCAAGAAGATGAGCAAAGATGAGGCTGAGAGATATATGGCAGAACAAAATCGGAAAGCTCTAAATATTAGAAAGAGAAGGAAGAGTAGTAAGTGAGAAAAGTCTTATATAGCGCGGCGGTCGTTGGCGGGGGCGGTGGCGGTAGCCACTCGCCCGCCTCTCCTTCTTTCCTTGTCCATAATAAGGATAATGTCAACGCTCAGCTTTACAGAGCACAGAATTTATTGGCATTGTGGGATTTTGAGGTATATAAAGGACGTATTGGTAGAACACATGTCATTCTGCATAAGACAGATGATCTTTCAGTCTTGAAGATTATGCCCACAAGTTGTAGAAGCAGATATTTTGATGATGGGCGATTATACATGTCACGGAGAATCCGGAAGCGGCTTGGTAAATATGAGAGGGTGCCAGGGCTGATGGAAACGCTAACCTATGATACGAAGAGAATTGGGAAGAGAGAAGCCTGGGCTAGTTTTGGGAGAGATACCAGGCGATTTCTTAATGCAGTAAACCAGTATAGGAAAAGAAGAGGCTGGCGAAGATTACACTATTTGTGGGTTGTAGAAGTGCAATCTGGCACTGGTTATCCACATGTCCATATCTTCTTTCCGAATCTAAGATGGCTGGCACCGCTTAGCATTATCAATGGTAATTGGCGAGAAGGCAGGGCTAACGTGGAGAGCCCTAAGAAAATCAAGGTTAATTGCGCCGCTTATATCTCAAAGTATCTAAGAAAAATGAGAGGCTGGTCGGATTTGCATCTTGCCTTGCTTTGGATTGGTAAGTGCCGGATGTATAGCTTTTCCAGAGGCTTCTCAGCCAAGATTGAAAAGCGAGAATCGGAATGGCAGAGATGGCAGATTATTGAAGCAAAGAATCTGGAAGAATTGGAATTTAATCTTATGAAAGGCGGCTTCGTAATCGATATTACAAAGTCTAATCTGGCGTCTCAGGTTGGCTTGAATTAGGAGAGGTGGAGAAATGGGAAATAGATTCGGAAAAGGTAATGTAGGCAAAGGCAACGATGGCGGCGGTAGTAGTGGATTGCAACGTCACAGTGCCATTGACCAGAGATACTGCATAACAGTGCCGGAAGCGGCTGCAATGCTCGGTCTATCAAGGAATTTTGCTTATGAATTGGTAAAGCAAGGGCAACTTCCTGTGATAAGATTCGGCAAAAGAATACTGATACCCAAAATAGCTTTGGAGAAAATGCTTGAAAAGGGAGTAAATAGAATTGAGGATGGAAGAGAAATCAGATAAAGATAAGTTTGAAAATGAATTGAGGACAATAGGCGTATTTGCATTTGAGCATGGCACAAATACCGTTGGATTGGTGTTACCAAAAGATGGTAAAAAGAAATATAAGAAGTTCATATGTGCTTGTCACGTAGGATATGGATTGGCACAGGATAGAATAATTGAGGGTGTAACCAGTATAGAAACTGAACTCAAGGAGTTAAAAGCTCAATTAAGAAAAGCACGTAGAGAACGAAGGGCAAAAGATATTGAAAAGATTTCTGCAAGGATTGAGGTATTGCATTACAGGGTTGTTGTGCTAAAAAAGATTGCAGATTCATTAGCTTGGTTATTCATGAATTTCGAAGGGTGGATTATTAGAAGGCATTGTCTAGGAATTAAAAAGGGATATTTAGTTGATTCAAACATTGCTTCTGCAAAAGAAGCGGCAGGAAAAATAAACAGTAACCCTTTATGTTTTGCACTAATCTGTGATTTAACCACGTGTTTCCAACTGTGCGATTTAATTGAAATTGACTTCAGTGATATTACAAAGCCGAAAAAAATCCTGATTGAGCTTAAAGAAGGGGAAATGAACGAGAAAGTATTAGATATGTTGGAATCTTATTCGATTACACAGTGTGATAGGGCGTTATATCTATTTGCAAAAGTAGAGGGTAAAAAAGCCTTGGGTCAACTAGCTAGAGTAGCAAAGCAGCATTATCGCATGGCTGAACTAAATACTATTATTAAGACTGGCAAAGGAAAGGACCTTATAACTGGTAAAGAAATAAACATCCCAGATAAATATTATATCGAAGAAGATTATTTCGAAGAATTTAACGATATGGTTAAGTTGTGTAGAAAAGAAAAAAATGCTGTAACCTGCATTGATGATTGTCTCTTTGTTGGTATGTTTGATACGGAGACATTCGGAAGCCCACAATTTGCATTCAAACATGCGATTTACCATCTATTAAATAGAGGTGAAGAGTGCAGATTGGATAGGAAGGGCAATGAAGCGTTGAATGAAATAAGAAAAATAGCTAGTGAAAACTATAAAATAATGGATTTAAGGACGGGATTTTATACTCCTATTGCAACGCCCCTGTATCTATGGCCGATTGATAAAGAAGCGATGTTCGATATAATTTTCGGGAGAATTGTGGTGTTGTCGTATCTAGACATAGATAAATTATTTCAAATTGCTTCTGTAATGGGATTGGAGGCTGGTTGGACGAAAGTTCAGTCTGGCAGGTCAGACTATTTTACTAGGCTTGGTAAAAGACCCTTTATTAAAAAGGGGGAAGAGGTATTGCTAATGGGGGATTCTACATTAGGCAAAATATATTTCGACGGTATAAGGCCAGTATCTATAGTAAAAGTGTGGAATGAGAGGCTAAGTGAATTGTGATTTGAGATAAAACTAATTTCATAATATTTGGAGAGGAAAAATGAAAGGTCATATCTATCAGAGAGCCAAAGGTAGCTGGACAATCGTTTATGATTTAGCGATGGATGCTGTAACAGGCAAGCGGCGGCAGAAGTCGCAAACAGTAAAGGGCACGAAAAGGGATGCTGAGCGTACCTTGCGTGAAGTGCTGTTGTCTCTCGAGCAAGGGTCATACGTTAAGCCTAATAAAATAACCCTGGGTGAATGGTTAGACCAGTGGTGCGAAAGCTTCGTAATCATGAATACAACGCCAAGGACATATGTGAGTTATCGTTCCATAATAGACAATCATCTAAAAGAGAGGCTTGGCTGGATTGCATTGTCAAGACTCGAACCACAGCAAATACAGGCATACTACGCTGACAAGCTGGCGAAAGGGCGTGTTGATGGGAAAGGCAGCCTATCAAATAGAAGCGTTCTCTATCATCATCGCATTTTGAGCAAGGCATTAGACCAAGCGGTAAAGATGGGGCTGGTTGTCCGTAATGTGGCAAAGCTTATCACACCACCACGAGTGGCAAGGGCGACACTAAACGTATTAGACGCGGATGAGGCGTCGAAGCTTCTGGATATTAGCAGTGAAACAGTATATTACCCTCTCTTTTCTACGCTCCTTTATACCGGACTTCGAAGAGGTGAAGCTATTGCTTTAAGGTGGAAGAACGTTGATTTGCTGGGGCTTGAACTGCATGTAGTCGAATCTGCATATAGAATCCATAAAGAGTTCATCATAAAAGAGCCGAAGACTTTGCATAGTAAAAGGGCTGTATCTTTATCGCCATCGCTAGCTGCTTTATTGCGTGAATATAGAGAAGACCAGGAGCTTATTAGAAAGCAGATGGGCAATCCTCTAACTGACGAAGACTTTGTTTTTTCGTGGCCTGATGGCAGGCCGCTGGATCCGGATGTGGTAACAAAAGCTTTTCATAGGATAGCAGGAAAAGCCGGGCTAAAGAATATTAGGCTTCATGACTTACGTCATACTCATGCTACATTGATGTTAAAGGCGGGCGTACATCCCAAGGTGGTATCTGAGCGTCTAGGACACGCAAATATCGGTATAACGCTTGATACATATAGCCACGTACTTCCGGGACTTCAAGAAGCTGCGGCTGAAAAGTTCGATAGGATTTTTGAAGAAGTTAATAACGAAAACTTGAAGGCGTCCGTTAGCAAAATGTTAGCAAACGATGGTGGGTTTGAACGTGAGCCGCCAGGGGATCGAACCCTGAACCTGCTGATTCAGAGTCAGCTGCTCTACCAATTGAGCTAGCGGCCCATACTGGCTAGGTCAGAACTCCTTGCCACCATTCTCTCTTGTAACCCCGGCAAGATATGGCTATAAGTATCAAGGGTAATGCCATTATTGGCGTGCCCCAGCCTTTCACTTACTATTTTAGGATGTACGCCACCTTTTAGCAAGAGAGTAGCATGAGTGTGTCTAAGGTCGTGAAAACTGTCAAAATTCATTTCATTCTCTTGAGAGAGAACATAATCAAAGTTGTGATCGGTATACCGCTTATCCCGAATTTTCGCCTGAAAATAACTTGCCAGGTCTCTCTGCTTACGGTCAAGTCGAGAGGTCAGTTTTGCTACTTCTTGATTAAGGCGCTGATTGTATTCATCGGCTGCACGTGTAGCCTACAGCTTTTGTGCCTCTTTCTCTTTGCGCCCTTGAATCTTTTTTAACCACCAGCCATAGTCAAAAGCCCTCGCGTCATCCAGGTATGCTCCGCCCCTTTCTAGGTATGCATCGATGGCTTTTCCGACAGCTAGTGTGAACTCGTCGTGTTCCTTATCGTTCAGATATTTCTTGGCGTCATCAACAGGCGGATTCATAGATACGAATGCAGCACACCATCTATCCTCGTATTCCTTTTCCCGTCGTTCCGCCCCAGCCCTTTGATATGCCCTCACTATCAACGATTCAGCTCGGAACATCGGGTCAATAACCCATGTGGCATAGGCATGCAAGAAATATCTACTTACAGTATCCATACACCCAGACAGCCACCTTGTTATAGCGGCCAAGCATTTGTTAAATTCAACCCTCTCGTTGTCATGTAGATAAGTATCCAGGTCTGCCATGATCTCCTGGATATCGAGCTGCGGCGTCTTCTTTAGAATGCGAGCTTCCCAGTTATGCATACGCTCTAATGCGTGGGAATTAAGCCTCCGCTCATCTTCAGGTTTTAAGTTGAATAGTCTCGCTAACTCAATCATCGGCGATTCCTCACACATATATTTTACCACACGCAGGCTTTGGAAGGCATTCAGCCAGAATATGTCTTCGCATGTTAGCATTAAGGAACAGTGCCGACAAGTAGAGCTATAACGAATGAACTAACTTTATGGTTTATGGTAGAATGAACCTTCGCTAATGAAAATTCTTCGTGAAATCGGCATAACTATTCTTATCGCCGTAGCTGTTTTTGTTGTCCTTCGGCTCACTGTACAGAGCTATACTGTAGTAATGTCCAGTATGGAGCCCAATTTCCAAGACGGTGAGTGCATTATGGTTAACAAGACGAGTTACCGCTCCTCTGGCCCACAGCGAGGAGAGGTAATAATCTTTGACCCGCCGTTCTCCTCCGAATATCCTTACATCAAGCGCGTTATCGGCTTGCCCGGCGAGACCGTGGAGATTAAAGATGAAAAGGTCTTTATCGACGGCATCCCCCTGGAGGAGGAATATATCATGGCGCCGCCAAACTACACGATGCCGGCCCAAGAAGTTCCCGAGGACGAATACCTCGTCCTCGGCGACAATCGCAATAACAGTAACGACTCACATAATAGCTGGACGGTGCCCCGAGATAATATCATTGGCAAGGCCTGGTTTACCTACTGGCCACCAAGCAAATTGGGGGTAGTCAAGCATTACAGCTACCCGGAGTGGTACGGAGCCGGTGAGCAAGAAATGATGGTTAGCCACTCGTTTGGGGTGCAACTTGAGTGACGAGGTGCTAGAGATATTCAAGACGGCCGGAGCAATAAAAGAAGGTCATTTCCTGCTCGCCTCAGGATTACACTCACCTGTTTATTGGGAAAAGTTTCGCATCTTGCAGCATCCGCATTTTACTGAGAAACTGTGTCGCCTTATCGCCCAACACTTTAAAGGGCAAAAAATAGACGTAGTTGCTGGGCCAACCACCGGCGGCATTATTTTGGCCTTTGAAACCGCCCGCCAATTAGGAGCACGGAGTATCTTCGCCGAAAAAGAAGGAGAGGTAAGGGTCTTCCGGCGCGATTTTGAAATTGCGTCTGGCGAACACATCCTTATTGTTGATGACATCCTGACCACAGGAAGCTCGCTCAGGGAGACGCTAAGTGCTGTAGCTAAACAGGAGGGGATTGTCATTGGTATTGGAGTGCTTGTCGACCGCAGTGAGGAAAATTTGGACTTTAACCTGCCCTTCTTCAGTTGTCTTCGTGCCCCCACCATAGTTTATTCACCTCAAGAATGCCCCCTTTGCGCTGCTCACATCCCCCTGGTCAAGCCTGGTGCCCCAAGCTAGCAGCTCGTTTAGCACTCCCCCTGCTCAAGGCGGCGGTTAAACAATCACGAGTACACTTGCTTGACACTAGAATGGGAGAAAACCTACAATATCCCTGATGCCGAGGTAGCTCAGGTGGTAGAGCAGCGGACTGAAAATCCGCGTGTCAGCGGTTCGACTCCGCTCCTCGGCACCAACTATGAGACTGCAGGGTGGAATCAGGGTTGCAGTAGAATGCCTCCTGGCAAAGGAGAGGTCAGTAAGAATACTTAAAGGGAATCGAAGCTTCCCTGGTAAGTACGCCGAAGTGGCGGAATGGTAGACGCGACAGTCTCAAAAACTGTTGGGGGGCAACCCCCGTGTCGGTTCGAGTCCGACCTTCGGCACCAAGGGTTAAAAATTTAAGCGGGTGTCAGTGCCGGGTTGTGTAGAGGTAGCACAGAGGACTTTGGATCCTTTAGCCCAGGTTCGAATCCTGGCCCGGCAGCCAACTAAAAGAGGGAATACCAAAGCGCTGGTAAGTTTTTCGTTCGAGTAAGGGAAACTAAGCTGAAACAGGAGGCAGTTAAAATCTCGAGGAACCTCGTCCCGCTGTGCCGGAAAGTGCGGCCTTATCCGGGTGAAAGACTTGATGTCAAAACAAAAACTAGCATGGAAAAAGTTAAGAACGTGACTATATATACCGATGGCGCATGCCTTGGAAATCCTGGCCCCGGTGGGTATGGAGCAATACTCTTCTATCAGGGTCACAAAAAAGAGCTATCAGGGGGCTATCGCAGAACTACCAATAACCGAATGGAAATAATGGCTGCGATTGTCGGATTAGAGGCTCTAAAAGGGAAATGCGAGGTGATGTTGTATAGCGATTCCGAGTACTTAGTCAAGGCGATGTCCAGAGGATGGGTTCAGAGATGGCGGGCAGGGGGGTGGAAGCGCAATAAACGAGAAAAGGCGTTGAATCCTGACCTCTGGGAGCGGCTCTTGCAACTATGCGATTATCATGAGGTACAGTTTAGCTGGGTTAAGGGGCATGCCGGAACCCCTGAAAATATACGCTGCGATGAGCTAGCAATGCAGGCTGCCCAGCAACCGAATTTGCCTAGCGATGACGGTTACATCAAAGAGACTCAGGAAAAGGCATCTTGAGAAAAATCCTAAAAAATGCCAAAATCAGCCTGGCGAATTTGAGCAGTTGCGCTAAGGCATTCGTTCCCCGGTAGCTCAATGGTAGAGTGGGCGGCTGTTAACCGCTTGGTTGCAGGTTCGAGTCCTGCCCGGGGAGCTTGGAATTGATCTTGACAGTGTGAGAGATAATATAGTAGAAGTTAGAGTCTGGAGGAAACTAGACTATTACACAGGGCTTGGTACTATTTGATACCGAATGATCTATCATGACTGGCAAACCAACCAGAAATACCTGAGGCAGCATGACCATGATTCAAATGGGGATTAAAGAATTAGCGCCAGAAAGGGAGCA
>JAUWYE010000096.1 GCA_030615965.1 Dehalococcoidia bacterium
GCTCACCAGGGCAGCATTATAAAGATAGGAAAACGTCGCTTTGTCAGGATAGACATTAGAGAAGAAGAGAGTACTCAGCGGTCAACAGTTAGCTGACAGTCGAAAACTGAAAACAGGAGGTAATGAAAATGCAGCTACGTATTCCCGGACCAACGCCTTGCCCCCCACAAGCTCTTCAAGCCATGGGGCGGCAAATGATAAACCATCGGGGGGGAGAATTTGTCAGAATTCTCAATTCAACAACCGAGAAACTAAAGCAGGTATTTCAGACCAAAGGGGATGTTTTCCTGCTTACCGCTTCAGGCACCGGTGGTATGGAAGCAGCTATTGTCAATACCCTGTCGCCGGGGGACAAGGTTTTATCTATTTCCAACGGAGCCTTCGGTGAGCGCTTTGCCGATATCGCTGAAGGATTTGGGGCCGAGGTAATCCGCCTTAATTTCGAATGGGGAAAACCAGTTGACCTTGATGCAGTAGAGGGGGCACTGAAAGTAGATGGCGATATTAAGGCAGTCCTGGCAACTCACAATGAAACATCCACAGGGAAGACTAACAGGCTCGGTGACATAAGCGCCGTGGTCAAGAAATTCGATAACCTTCTTCTGGTTGATGCTATTTCAAGCCTGGGCTGCATCAATTTGCCTACAGATGACTGGCATTGTGATATAGTGGTCACTGGTTCCCAAAAAGGATGGATGGTGCCTCCTGGACTAGCCATGGTTAGTGTAAGTGAAAAAGCCTGGCGGGCTCATGCTCAAGCGAAAATGCCACGCTATTATTGGGATTTTTCCAAAGCCAAAGATTTTCTCCAGAAAGGACAAACTCCCTGGACACCAGCCATTTCCGTCTTCTACGCTCTAAATACCACTTTAGATTTAATGCTAAACGAGGGACTAAACAACATATTCGCCAGGCATGCTCGGATAGCCCAAATAGCTCAAAACGGAATAAAATCGCTGGGATTCTCTCTTTTCCCTGAAGAGGATTATGCCTCCGACACAGTGACGGCGGTGAACGCCACGGACAAGATTGACGTCCCCAAATTAATTCAGGTGCTCAGGGAGGAGCATGACGTAGTCATTGCCGGAGGCCAGAGGAAGCTAGCAGGCAAAATATTCCGTATTGGCCATCTCGGCTCCGTGGAGGATGATGATATTAAGTTGGTACTGGAGGCATTAAACAAAGCTCTACCCTCCGCCTATCGTCATTCTGAGCGGAGCGAAGAATCTCAGAGTTGAAACCTAAAAGATGATGAAAATTTTAGTCGCTGACTCAATTGCTGAAGAAGGGATACAATCCCTGCGTAGCCACGCTCAAGTGGATATCAAGACCAAGCTAGAGCCTGAGCAGCTCAAGGCTATAATTGGCGATTATGATGCCCTGATTGTGCGTAGCCAAACTCAAGCAGGGGCAGAGGTCATTGAATTGGGGAAGAAACTCAAGGTGATCGGCCGAGCCGGAGTGGGCACAGATAATATCGATGTCGATGCCGCTACCAAGAAGGGCATCGTGGTAGTTAACGCCCCCACAGGCAATACTGTGGCTGCCGCAGAACATACCATCGCCCTCATGCTTGCCCTGGCACGTAATGTACCACAAGCAAATAGCCGCCTTAAATCCGGCAAATGGCAAAGAGAGGAAATGGTTGGCAGCGAACTTAGAAATAAAACGCTGGGCATTATCGGTCTAGGTAATGTCGGCTCTGAAGTAGCCAAACGGGCCCAGGCCTTTGAGATGCGCGTGGTCGCCCACGACCCCTTTGTCTCTAAAGACTATGCCCGCAATCTCAAAGTAGACCTGGTGTCCCTGGACCAGCTTCTTAGAGAGGCTGAATTTATCACTCTCCACGTGCCGCTGACCGCGACTACCAAGAAACTAATTGGAAGTAAGGAGTTAGCAAAATTAAAGCCCACGGCTCGGATTATCAATTGTGCCCGGGGCGGATTGATTGACGAAGAAGCAGTAGTCAAAGCAATTAAGACTGGGAAAATAGCTGGCGCCGCCTTCGACGTCTTTACCAATGAGCCAGTAACAGATAGTCCTCTATTCAAAGAAGACAAAATAGTCGTTACCCCTCATCTAGGCGCTTCTACAATTGAAGCGCAGACTAGCATCGCCAAAGACATCGCTGAAGAAGTCCTGGCCGTGCTTCAAGGACGATTTAGCAAATACGCCGTTAACGCTCCACACATAGCTCCCGAACTGGTACCATTTATGAGAGTAGCTGCAACTATCGGCAACCTTGCCAGTCAACTAATGGAGGGACAAATAAACTCAACACACATCACTTATAGCGGCGGAGTAAGTAATTACGATTGCAATCCTATTAAGACGGCGCTCATCAGCGGGCTATTGCAACAAGCAAGCGAGGAAAGAATCAACCTGGTCAACGTTGGTTTTATCGCCACTCAGCGTGGCTTGAAGATAAGCGAAGAAAAAGAGGCGACCTGCCAGAACTACTCCAACTTGCTCACCCTAGAGGTCAATACCAATGTAGGAACCACTGCAATATCGGGCACAGTTAGAGATAGCGAGATTCATATTGTCCAGGTTAATGACTTCTGGATGGATATCCTGCCCACTGGGGGATATTTCCTTTTCTGCGACCATCTTGACCGACCTGGGCTTGTCGGCACCATCGGTAATATAACCGGTAAAGCCGATATTAATATCAGTTCCATGCACTTATCTAGACTCCAGCCCCGGGGAAAAGCCCTCATGATTTTAGCTCTCGATGAACCACTGGGTGAAGAGCATCTACAGGAGATACTTGCCCTTCCTGGTATTTACAGTGCTAAAACAGTAAAGCTATAGATCGTCTTAAAAGCGATTTAGAGCCTCCCGCATAATTTCATGCAGAAACCCTCTCCCTCAATGGGAGAGGGTTAGGGTGAGGGTGAAAACCCAAGCCATACCAATCTCTCGCATATCCCTGAGCCCCGCCACGCCTCGTGTTTTTCCACTGTCATTGCGAGGAGCCCCGAGCCTGCCGAAGGGCGACGAGGCAATCTGAACCTCAGCACAATTATAGTAACCCAGCTATAATACTTCTAGCTATAGAAATATGGCTTAAGCTGCTCTTCTGGGAAATATCTTAAGGCTTGCCTGAAGATGGCTCTTAAGGTGCCTTTATCCAGTTCTTTATGAAAAGGTATAGTGAGAGTTTCTTTTGTGCCGTTGGAGAGAATCCTTCTCAATTTCACATGGCCTCCTTTTTGGGAAACAATTTCAAAACCAAATTGAGAAAGGATTCTGATAACATCTTCGCCGCTTAGGCTTCTAAGCTTTGGCATGAACTGGCTCAAGCTCAAAATTGGCCAAAACGGAAAAATCGGGGGAAATATCCCACTCCTCTAGACTCTCCCCCTCAAGGTGGAGGTCAATAGCTTCCCTCATATTCCCCACAACTTCGTCCAGGGTTTTGCCTTGAGTAACCACAGGCAAGTCAACACACTCGGCAACGTAAAATTTCTCCCCTTTATAGATTTTGACCTGGATGATCCTTTTCATAAAGCTGACTCCTTTAGGTTTTAGACATGTTGGACTCCTGCATAATTTATAGCGTTCCGAGATGAGATGTCAAGTCGACCTGGGCTTGTTGGCACTATCGGTAATATAACCGGGAAAGCCGATATTAATATCAGTTCCATGCACTTATCTAGACTCCAGCCCCGGGGAAAAGCCCTCATGATTTTAGCTCTCGATGAACCACTGGGTGAAGAGCAGCTACAGGAGATACTTGCCCTTCCTGGTATTTACAGTGCTAAAACTGTAAAGTTATAGATAGCTTTTTCTGCGAATCCAGTCAGTCCAGAGGATTAACAATTAAACCAGCGGGGAGCTTGGGGTAAAAATAAGTTGATTTGCTTGGCATCCTGTCTTGAGCATCGGCAACAGCCTTGACCATCTCCGGCTGCGGAGGATTTAATAGGAAAGCTAATTGATATTTCCCTTCCTTTATCTGCTGGTAGGCTTCTTTTAAATCTACGGTATAAGCGACGTCTAGATCCTTCGCTCCGCTCAGGACCTTATCCAAAATAATATGATTAAGAATGCTAACGCCAAACTCCCGATAAGCTTGGGACCTGTTACCGGGCATCATGGCCTCAAGGGAAACCCCGATGGAATCGGGGTGACGCCGCCTCAATACGACCAATGAGCCAGGCTGTAAACCCAGGATTCCCAAACAGCTATCAGCTGGCAGCCCCGACGAGTCGGGGCTACCAGCTTTTAAGGGAACAGACTCAAGGACAAAAAAACTCCTAAGTTGATCTTCCAGCCCCCCTAAGATAGAGGGCGCTATACCACGCACTAGCCTGTGCAGAGGTAGAACAACCAGTCCGGGGTCAGAAAAATCAACTAACTCCATCATTACATACTGAAAGGCTTCCCCCGATTTCATCGGGGTTGGAGATTGCTTCGTCCCGATAAGATCGGGACTCGCAATGACAGAGGAGGCAAAGGAATCAGATTGCTCTTGGGCTCTTTCCTGTTGATAATTTAGGGCTGTTTCGTAGCGGTGATGACCATCAGCAATGTAAAGGGGCTGAGAGGATAGAAACTGACTTAGTTCCCGCTTGATGTCTGGGTCAGTTATCGCCCATAGAGTATGAGCTTCTCCACCCTCATCCTGACCCCCTCCCGTCGAGAGAGAGAGAACTGATGTCTCAATCATGGGCTTAGCTCGGGATGCCTCAGATAATATCGGAGCCACCTTTTGCTCAGAATCATGGTAAAGAGAAAGCAATGGGCTGAAGTTAGCTCGGCAAGCTCGCATTAAATGCAAACGGTCGCTTTTAGCTTTGGGAAATGTTTCTTCGTGAGGATATATGCCGCTGCCCCAAGGTTCAAGCTTGACACGAGCTATTAACCCACGCCTTACCTTCTTTTCGCCTGAATACTCAAAACGATGGTCATGCAAATAGAAGCTGGATACGCTGTCAAGCTGAAGAACTCCGTGCTTCAGCCATTGTTGAAAGGTAATAGCTGCTCTTTGATATCTATCACCTGTCGGCTCCAGGCTTTCAGCGGGGAATTCCAGGCGAATAGCGTTGTAACTATTTTCTTCGTAGTAAAGTTTTTGCTGTTCAGGAGTGATAACGTCGTAGGGAGGACAAAGGGCCCGAGCTAAATCTCCGACTATTCTTTGGTTATAGCATATACCTCGAAATGGAGAGACTTCCATCTACTTAAAGCTCTAATTTCTAAATCCTAAACAAATTCAAAATTCCAAATTCGAATACTAAAACTCATTCCGTTTTGAATTTTTGTCATTAGTGCTTTGACATTGTTTAGCATTTAGGATTTCGTACTTAGGATTTATCTTTTAAGGCCATCTCGCCAGGCTCTTTCTACCTTGGCCAGAGGTAAATCAATATAGCCCTCCACCACTAAGCGCTTTCCGCCAACTCTCCCCAGCAAAGTCAATGGCACCTGCCATTTTCTGGCTACCTTACTCAATTTAACTGCCGAATCGCCCGACATTGACACCACGACCCGTGACTGCTGCTCCCCAAAGAAAGCAGAATCCAATCTCCCCTTCACCCCGATTACATCGGGGCTTTCGCCTTTAAAACCAATATCGCCACAAATGCAACTTTCAGCAATGGCTACCAGTAAACCGCCTTCGGAACAATCATGGGCCGACTTGATAAACCCCCGCTTTATAGCCTCCAGACAACAGCGCTGCACCCTTTTCTCCATATCTAAATCAATACCGGGTTTCCCTCTCACCAAGCCATGTACCAACTCCAGGTATTCACTAGCACCAATGCCATTGTAACCCCGATGAAATCGGGGTTGAGAGCTACTGGTTAAGGGAGAGGACTCGCCCAGCAGAAATACCAGGTCACCTTCCTTTTTAAAAGACGTAGTGCAATGTCTGCTTATGTCTTCTACAATCCCCAGCATACCTACTATTGGAGTGGGATAGATAGCTTCGCCTTTGCTCTCATTATAAAGGCTAACATTACCACTTATCACGGGAACTTTCAGCTCCCGACAAGCTCGCGTCATACCCTTTATGCACTCTTTCAACTGGTAATAAACATCAGCTTTTTCCGGATTACCAAAGTTAAGACAATCGGTAATAGCTAAAGGTTCAGCCCCGCTACAGACCAAATTCCGAGCAGCTTCAGCCACAGCAATCACCCCGCCGAGGAAGGGATCAGCATAGCAATACCGCCCATTGCCATCGACAGTTAAGGCAATATCTTTCTTGGT
>JAUWYE010000140.1 GCA_030615965.1 Dehalococcoidia bacterium
CCAAAAAACAGCCAATCACGGAAGCTACAATGCCTCCAGCCATGATTAGCATGGGTAGATACCAAGCAGCTTTGATATCACCGACCACCCCAACTACCGCAGCAACAGTACATAATGTCATGGTAGCAATGACAGTTTCAACATAAGACTCGAATAAATCAGCACCCATGCCGCACACGTCGCCAACATTGTCGCCCACGTTATCCGCGATGACCGCAGCATTCCTAGGATCATCCTCCGGTATCCCCGCCTCCACCTTGCCCACTAAGTCAGAACCGGCATCTGCCCCTTTGGTGAAGATACCGCCGCCTACCCTGGCAAAAAGAGCTACCAGTGAAGCACCAGTCCCATAAGCGGGAATGATGAACAGGAAATTAGGGTCGTCATGCCATACAAGGTAGAGAACAGATAGCCCTAGGATGCCAACGCTGACCACTGTCAGCCCCATAACCGCCCCGCCTCGGAAAGAAATCCTTAGCCCCTGATTCAGGCTCTTCTGTGCCGCTGCGCAGGTCCTGCCATTGGCCCTGAGTGCCATGTTCATGCCAGCATAGCCAGCACCCATAGAACATATGGCGCCAAATATGAAAGCCACAGCCATTCTCCAACCCAAGGCCGGGACAAGTGCCAGGATAATGGCCACTACAACTACCACAATGCCTAATGTGCGATATTCCCTATGAATAAACGCAAGTCCCCCTTCTTTAATGGCGGCAGAAATCTCCTTAATCCTGTCTGAGCCCTGGTCTTGCCTTAAAACATAGCGCACGAAGAATACAACTACACCAGCCGCCACAAGTCCCGCTATTATACAAATCCAGACTAAGTCCATAGCTCTTCCTCCTGTATAGGCACAAAACTAGGGCACTCAAGCCAAGTCCAGGTGCCCTCACTTTCGTTTGCTAAAATATGCATACTGGAGATGTAAGTCTAATACAAGAAGCTCTATCCGTCAATGATTGGAATCATCTGTGTTGGGATGTAGGGAAAAAATTGACCTTGGTTGGGGCTGAAGTGTAAAATCGGCCCTGAAAGCAAAAAAATTAGTCGAAAGTGGCCGATAGCCTTCAAGAAACAACGGGTCTAAAGATGCTGGGGATAATCAGTGGTCGTTGATTACCCTTCAACAAAAAGAGGTCTTTAGACGGCCTGTAAAGGAGCTAGAAATGGATTTTGAACTTACCGAAGAACAAAAGATGTTCCAAGCCATGGTGCGGGATTTTTGTGCCGGGGAAATCGAACCCTACGCTGCTGAATGGGATGAAACAGAGAAGTTCCCCCATAATGTTGTCAAAAAGGTGGCTGACGCCGGGTTGCATAGTGTGCACTTTCCTGAAGAATATGGGGGGAATGGGGACGAAGTAACTTTTGCCATAGCCACTGAGGAGATTTCTCGTGCCTGTGCTGGTATAGGCGTTGTGTATCTCGTTAGCCTTGGCCTGGGTATGTATCCCATCGTCATGCATGGCAATGAACAGCAGAAAAGGCACTATATTTCCCGTGTAATCAATGGGGCGATAGTGGCTTTTGCCTTAACTGAGGCCATGGCTGGCAGTGATGTCGCCGCTCTGGAAACGAAATACGCCCGGCAGGGCGATTATTATGTTCTGAATGGCCAGAAGATTTTCATAAGTAATGGTGCTGAAGCTGATTTTGTAACCACCTTTGCTACGAAGGACAAATCGCTGGGCTATCGTGGCATCAGTGCCTTTGTCGTGGATAAAGGCACTAAGGGCTTCTCTGTGGGCAAAATAGAAAGAAAAATGGGACTACACCCTGCTTCGGTAGCGGAGCTTATCTTCGATGATTGTAAAATACCTGTGGCTAATATGTTAGGAGAGGAGGGGAGAGGCTTCAGGATAGCTTTAGAAGGTATAGATGCCAGCAGGGTCAGCATAGCTGCTCAAGCACTGGGTATTGCTCAAGCTGCTTATGATGCCGCCGTAGCCTATGCTAAGGAAAGGAAACAATTTGGTGCCGAAATCGCTCGCCTTCAAGCAATCCAATGGATGATTGCCGATATGGCTACAGACATAGACGCAGCCCGGTTGCTGATCTACAGGGCTGCCTGGTTGACCAAGAAAGAGGGGCACGCTCCTCCTAAGGAAGCGGCAATGGCCAAGCTTTTTGCCTCCGAGGCAGCTCATAGGGTTTGCCACAAAGCCGTTCAGATATTCGGTGGCTATGGCTATACTAGAGACTTTGCTGTGGAACGCTACTACCGTGACCAGAGAATAACTGAGATTTACGAAGGAACCTCGGAGATGCAGCGGTGGACAATTGCCCGCCAGGTATTGGGTGTAAAGTGAGGGGCTAATTATGTTTACAGAGAAAACCTTGCAAGCAGTACTGGCGGGCCAGAAGAGATGGGAGAAGGAAGCAGGAAAAGCCAGAAGGCAAAAGGCTGAGAAGGGAAAAAGATTTTCCACCGTTTCCGACCTTGAGATAAAGGAAATTTATACACCGGAAGATATCAAGGACCTGGATTATTCCAAGGATATCGGCTATCCCGGCATTTTCCCCTTTACCAGAGGGTGTCAACCCACAATGTATCGAGGGAGAGAATGGACCTTTCGCATGTTCTCCGGGATGGGCAGTGCCGAGGATACAAACAAAAGATGGCACCACTTGCTTAAGGAGGGCGAGACAGGACTGAGTACTGCCTTCGACTTCCCCACTTTGATGGGATATGATACCGATTCGCCCCGAGCTAGAGGTGAGTGTGGGAAATGTGGCGTGGCCATTGATACCCTAAGAGATTTCGAGATTCTGACTCATGCCATTCCTCTGGATAGTGTCACTACTTCTATGACTATCAATCCCCCTGCCTCCGTACTCTGGGCAATGTATCTGGTTGTTGCCGATAAATCGGGGATAAGCCGGGATAAAATCGGGGGCACAATTCAAAACGATATGCTCAAGGAATTTATTGCCCAGAAGACATTTATGCTCCCGCCCGAGCCATCAATCAGGCTGATAAGCGATACCATCGAGTTCGGCACCCAACATGTTCCCCTGTGGAATCCTATAAGCATTAGCGGTTACCACATTCGGGAAGCAGGCTCCACTGCTATCCAGGAATTGGCTTTTACCCTGGCTGACGGGATAGCCTATGTCCAGGATATTATTGAGAGAAAGAAGCTGGATATTGATTCCTTTGCCCCTCGTCTTTCCTTCTTCTTTAATTCTCATCTCGATTTTTTTGAAGAAATTGCCAAGTTCAGGGCAGCGAGAAGGATGTGGGCTAGAATTATGAGAGATAGATTCAAAGCTAAGAATCCTCGCTCTTGGTGGATGAGGTTCCATACTCAAACTGCGGGTTGCTCTCTAACCGCCCAACAGCCCTACAACAACATTATCAGGACTACCACTGAGGCTCTGGCAGCGGTCCTGGGTGGGACACAGTCTCTACATACCAATGCTCTGGATGAGACCCTGGCTTTGCCATCTGAATTTGCTGCTACCATTGCTCTGCGCACCCAGCAAATCCTCGCCGGTGAAATAGGTGTCACTAACACCATAGACCCCCTGGCCGGCTCTTATTTTATAGAGTCTTTGACCAAACAGATGGAAGAAAAGGCCTGGGAATACATCAATAAGATAGACGCTATGGGAGGCATGCTGGCTGCTATTGATAAAGGTTTTCCACAAATGGAGATTGCCGATGCTGCCTATCATTACCAACAGCAAATAGATAAAGGAGAAAAAGTCATGGTGGGAGTGAATAAACATGTTATTGAAGAAAAGGCTCCTCCCGAGATACTAAGAATAGATGAAGAGGTTGAAGAAAGGCAGATTGCCAGGTTGCAGGAAATAAAAAGGGCGAGGGATAACGGTAGAGTGACT
>JAUWYE010000054.1 GCA_030615965.1 Dehalococcoidia bacterium
AAAAGAAACTTCAAAGAAGTATGGTTGGACCCTTTATTCATCGGTCTGGTAATAGGGTTGCCTGTAGGTTAGCTGCTTATGTACCAACCCATTGGGAAGATTGAACCCTATTTCACTACTACCAATTTAGCACCTGGAATAGCTGTATATGCCTTTACCATGCTAACATTCAGTTCGGGTATGATCCTTGCTCGAGATAGAGAAAGCGCACTTTTATCAAGACTGCGGACTGCCCCACTCAGGGCAAACGACTTCATTTCAGCCTATTCCCTGCCATACATACCAGTAGCGATCATCCAAATTGCTTTGGTCTTTGGAATAGGACGTTTGCTTGGACTTGAGATATCCGGGAATGCCGGCCTCGTTTTTCTCGTCCTTTTCGTAATGTCTTTAGGCTACATAGGATTGGGAATGGTCTTGGGATCGCTTCTTACTTCCAAACAGGTACCAATCGTTTGGACAGCAGTAAACCTCCTAACCATATTCGGAGGAGCCTGGGTGCCTTTGGAAGCGCTGGGAGGCGCGTTCCAAAGCGCAATGAAGGCTCTTCCTTTCGCCCATGCTATTGATGCGGCAAGAGATGTTATGGTGCATGGTGTTGGTTTCAGTGACATTGCCTCAGATTTCTACTGGGTTCTTGGTTATACCTTAGTGTTCTTTGCTTTGGGTATTTTCCTGTTCAGGCGGAGGATGGTGGAATGAATAAATGGAAGTTATAACACACTTAGTGAATAAGATCTAATAACCTCCTGTCGAGCCTCCTCCTCGTTCCGCCCTTGTTCGCGCAGGATAATCATATATGGGGAAGCATAGCAGATCCCTACCAAGTCAGAGGTATACTTCGCATAGGTGCTTGGTGCTAGTAATTAGTCTAGCGAGTCTTTTGGAGGTAAATCGTGAGAATGGATATACCGAAACGCTACCACAGATATGTCAAGATGCTGGTGGAGACAAAACACTTCAGAGGGGGAAAGGCTGGCCGCCGAGTCGATCACCAGCATGGTGCAGCGGCTGAAGAAGCGGGCCGGGATCGTTGGCGACGGCTGCGTGCACCGCTTCCGCCACTACTTCGCCACCCGCTACCTGGAGGCCGGGGGCAACCAGAGCTTCCTGCGGCTCCTGCTGGGGCACGAGAGCTTCGCCATGGTGCTCCACTACACCCGGATGGTCAACGTCCGCCGGGCAGTGGATGATCACGAGCAGTTCAGCCCCCTGAATAACCTCTACCAGGAGCGTGGGCGCCAGTCTGACAGGTGGGGATGGCGCTATTGACACGGGAATTGACAAAAGGTTAGTATTACAGTCTGAAATGGGGGTGTCGTATTGATACCGGTTCGAGGGCGGCGGGCCGTCGGCCGTAACATTGCTGATAAACTCGCCAAAACCCTCTAGGCCAGCGTGGCTTCATTAGGTTCAATATCTCAGCAGCGTCAAGCATCATCATCTTCCATGCCTCATCAGCGTCAGTGCTAAAGCCTTCAGGTTGGGTTAATTGTAACACCGCGGCTACCCCCAACATCCCCGCTACTGCTCCAACTATGGCTCCTGTCATCAGACTCAACACTGGTGCCAGCACTGCCGCCAGTACCGCTCCCACCGCCGTTGATAGCAGTATTTCCAGAAACACTTTTCGTCGCTCTTTGGCCGTTGCTGCTGAAAACACTGATACCACTCGTCTCAGCCCCAAAAACCACACTGCTACGAGTATCACTACTATTATCAGTTCTAGTATTGCTCCCAGCACTGGTATTCTACGGACCACCGCTAGCCCTGTTCCCACCAATATTCCTACCAGCATCCCTGCCACCGCTCCCACGACTGAAAGCAGCATTATTGCCAGTAATGCTCCCAGCGCGGCTCCCGGTACTGGGCCCAGCCAAATTCCCAGCATTGCTCCGGCGGCTGCTCCTGGCAGCGGCATCATGAGCAGTCCCAGCATTGCACCCAGTACAAACTGCACAGTTAGCAGGTCATTCACCGACGGCAGCAATTTTGAGGCGATTACTCTCAGCATTGCTAACCATCGGATTGCAATATTTTTCCTAACGACAGTCCCAGCAGCGTTGCCGCATCCCTCTTGTCGCAAGTCCTCCAGTTCGCTCAACATCTGCCTCGCACGTTGAGCTGACCTTTCTGGCACCCTGATTCTCCCGCTCACGATTTGTTCGGCCGCATCAATTGCAGCAGAGATGTCATCTGGGTTCTCAGTGGTTTGAGCAATATTGGAGCGGCATGCACATATCCAGAAATCGTGGTTCTCCTCGATGGATGGTCTTGACGCAAGAAAACAGGTAAGTGCATCACGGTCTCGTTCGGCTTGCATGAGCGCCACGCCGAAATCATATAGTCGAATCCTAAGACCATGGGCCATCTCAACACTCTGACTGCTGATGAACGGCATAAGCCTTGACATCAAGGTTTCTGCCAGTCGTTTTGCAGGCAAAGACCTTGGCAAGCGTAGTTCTGGACTTTGCTTTCGAATCTCCTTATATTGCACAAGTATCTGCGCAAAGGCTGTTATCAACTCGAACCTTTTGTTGCGAAAATCGCGTTGGGTCGAATCCCAATCCAGACGTAACGTCTCAATAGGGAATGTCTTACATGCCTCCTTTATCTCCGAGGCAGGGCGGCTCCGAAGCATCTGATAGAGTTCATCCGTCCCTTCACCTTTGTCGAGGTACTCAAGAAAACTTGATGCGGAAGATACTCTTGATGGTGCAGCGTCTCTCTTTTTCTTCTTTCCAAACAATGTATCAAATATTCCCATACCTGTGACCTGCCCCCCAGTAGTTGTACCACTTCTTACGTCGTTGCCATAGTTAAAATATTATCAGGTGCTGGCGGACGGTTATTCCTAGCACTATGCGGACGTACCTGATTATACTTCTTCTGCCACTATTCAATACAGTTGCCTGACTCTGAACCCACCAAAAGGTCGTATCCGTAGGGTTAAGTAGAATGTAGATCTGATCTTGCCGGAGTTTCAACAATAATGGCCTTAACTCTATCAGACGTAGGTCTGATGACTTCCCATTTGATTATAGCCACTAATACTGCTGTAGTAAAAAATCCTACTACTTCAAGCAATAATACTATTCGCTCATACATATTATGCAGATTTTACTACTTTTTCAATTTAAAGGGAACTGCATTAAAACTCGCTTATCTTAGCCTAGCCAAGAGGGAAGTTAGATTCACTGAGGCTTGACAGTTAAAACAAAGGTTCCTTTTTTAGATTCCAGTCTAACATTAAAACTGGACTCCTTTTTGGGGGGGGGGCAGGTCAACAGTTACTATTGCTAATCGTTTTCCCTCTCAACTCAATGATGAGTTATTTCCCTAGAATCCTAGTTGGAACGCTTACGAGAATAGAAGAATCATAATGATACAGTATATTAGCAGGTAAACTAAACAAGTAATAAACAATGGGACGGGAACTAGAAGACGCTCCATCCAGTCAGAAAATAATTCCACTAGAATATTCGTACGAACGGGAATCCGAACATGCTCCTTCCAGCGGTCTCTACACTGTTCGCGAGCAAGTCTAGTAATGACTTCCTTCAATTCAGCCTCTAGAGCTTCCTCTATTGTAATCTGCCGACCACATATAAACTTAAACCCTTCGTCGTATTTAACTCTTCTATCTATGTGAGATAGAACCTCATAAGCTTCGTTAATCTCAGCCATTCTATCTGATGGTATGGAGTCTTTTGCCTGGTCTGGATGATATTTACGAGCTAAACGTCGGTAGGCCCTCTTAATATCCTGGGTATTGGCTGTCGGACCCAGTTCGAGTGTATTATAGTAGTTTTTCCAGTTTATTTCGTATTGTTCCGTTTGCATCCCACGTTGACCCTTCTGACGAGTATCTTAATCACGTCAATTTTCTGTGTCCTTCAGTAGCTTTGATGCTACTTTGGTAAAAGAATGGTTACACTACCCTCTACATTACAATATAAGGCATTACGCCAACGCTGATAATCCTGCAAAGGGGTGATTTTCAAAGATTGAAGGTCTAGCTATTTAGGGTGAGAGAACCTTGGTACTTTCAAAAAGTGTGATAATAATCCTTCATTATTTATCAACTGTGGGGGCAGAAAGGCTAAAAAGACTGACTGAGATAGGTAACAAATATACTGTACCTTGGTACAAGAAACTTGGCATATCTGCTCACGAGCTGGCACAAACATCAGAAAGGTGGTATAAAGAATATTGAGGTCGGAGGGGGCTATGATTGCTACCATTACCCTTAATCCCAGCTTGGATGAGCATATTGGTGTGAACGGATTAGTGGTTGATGAAGCAAATCGGTGGATAAGGCTAAAACGCTATGCTGGAGGCAAGGGTATAGATGTATCGCGTGCCATTCATGAAATGGGAGGTGTGACTACAGCTTATGGTTTCATAGGTGGCCCCGAGGGCAGAGCTTTAGAAATATTGCTCGATGAAGAAGGGGCGCAATTCAGGCTGGTATTTTAGAAAAAGCTCGTCGTTAAACATCTGCCTCACCATAAGCCGTCTCCTTAGCTCGGGTCCAAGTAGGAGGTCCAGGATTTCGAGGACCGGTGATTCTTTCTGGAGGAGAAACGGTGACATGGTGGGCGGTACTGTACGATAGGTAGAACCTTTGAATTGGCTTTTAGCCTAGTCTAATAGTATATTAGACAGTTTTGACTTTTGGTCATTTTTCTTCCAACGATGTCTAATGATTTGTACCCTGGGAGACTGAACTCCCAGGGTACATTTACTATGTCTATCCATAGGCACCACCTCCTTTGATGTGTAGTACCCTCATTCTATTCTATGAATCATATTTGTCAAACTAGCTTCTACTAAGTTAGAATCGTTCCTTTATTTAAGTATTGACAAACCGTTATAAGGGGACTAAACTCAAGCTCCAACATGCGGAATAGCCAGTAGGAAACAAAGCCGGAGAGAGAAGATGTTGTGGGTAAAGGGCACTGGAACCACTAATAAATTAGGCGGTGACTGGTGCCTTTTGAGGGTGGTGACAATATGCTTCTGGAGGAGATATGCTTGACAACGCGCTCTTATTAACTATCATCTTCATCATCGTTACTACCGTCGTCAGCATCGTCGTCAGTGCTCGAAGAAAAGACCGGTGCTTGACCAGCTTTTGCGACTTCATGGTGACCTTGCTAGAGAAGGATAGTAAACGGGTTTGGGGGCATCTATCCATAGAAACATCAGGTTTAGAATTACTCTATTCGGAAGACTCCCGGGACGAAGACCATATGGAGACCAGTTACATCCTCTTCAAAGAGGAGTACGACAGCATCTATCTTCTCCTTAGGTTCCACAGCGAACTTAGTGAGGCAAACAAGCGCAAGCGAATTCAAGAAGTCAAAAGGGCTTACCACCCGTGGCCTCCACGTTTGCTTGCTCGGAAGGCGAGAAATGTCGCCAATACCTGTAAGGATTCGATTTTTGAGGTGATGGGGCTGGCGATGACTAGAGCCAAGACCGCTAATCCAGCACTGGCAACGGTTGCCTCTCAGCAACAGTCTGTTAATAGAGCTAAAAAAGTTGTGACTGACTATCTTGGAAGAGCGTATGATCCCCTGTTAGAGAAGCATATTGGGAAGCAGGTTGTTCTTGAGGTTACCACGGATGAGGAAGGAGTACAAGAATATATAGGTATTTTCGAGGAATATAGCCGACAGTTTCTCCAGGTTATGGATGTCTCCTACATGGATGGCGAGCAGACAAGAATCTGTGACATCATCGTGCCCCGAGCCCACGCAGCAATTCGCCATGGAGCCGAAGCTTCACCTGAGGATCGATAGGCATGTACCATAAGAGTAACTGCTTAATAGAAGATATAAACTCATGCTTAAATAAATAAGAATTGGGTTAGGGAAGATGGGAATCATAAGCAAGTACTAGAGCCGCTATCTAATATAACGGTGGTTGGTGCCCATTTTTATTTTACAAAGGAGGTGCTTCTATGGCAGACTGAGTTGGCAACATAGAGCTACACACGGAGCCGAAGAAGGTTGGCGGACCTGATGGCCTAGGAAAAGTTATCGTTGACTTCGTTGATGACGCCACTAAGAGGTTGGATATCGTTGTTCAGGAGCTAGACTCAATAGGAAGGGAGGTCTCAGATGCAAGATCCTTTCATGGGAGATCCAGTTGTTCTTAAGGAGGTCCAAGATGCCTTCGCTGCTCAGGGTGAAGGCAAATTAGACATCATCGTCGGTGTTACATCGGGCTATAAGGTTGAAGAAGTGATAAAGAAATTGAAGACAATGCGTGTCAGAGGTGCCAAGGCGACTGACTTCTACGTTTCGGTTAGCCTTACTAAGAAGCAGGTGGAGGAGCTTGCCAAGGAAAAAATGGTCTCCAAGATCTGGCACAATAAAGAAATGAAGCCCATGGTAGACCAGTCTTCCGCCACGATAAAGGCCTCAGCAGTCTTACAATTGTTTGGTGCCTCAGGAAAAGGGGTACACTGGGCGGTTCTTGATACCGGGATCAAGAGTGACCATAACTATTTTCGGGACGAGCCGCACATCGTGAAAAACAACAGATTCAATTTCACAAGTGAGCCGCACGATGACATTGTAGGACATGGCACCCATGTTGCTGGAATTATCCGAAAACTAGCCCCGCAGACGACAATCTACGATTTCAAAGTCTTGGGTAACGGTGGTAGTACATCCTTCACGCTCATAGAGGCCATGTATCAGATAAGGAGGATGAATCTTGACGCTAGGCAGTTGGTAATCCATGGCGCAAACCTGAGCCTGGGAGGCCCCGTCCCAGTTGGCAGCTACGGCTGTGGATTTTCACCTGAATGTCAAGAAGCCAACCGCTTGGTAGATTCTGGAGTCGCTGTATGTGTGGCTGCCAGCAACGATGGATATAAGACCTTGGCCACTATAGCAAGTGGTAACGAACTTGAGTATTTCCGTACCTTTCTAGACATGGGAATAGCAGACCCTGGCAACGCAGATAAAGTGGTTACCGTAGGCTCTACTCACAAGACTTCCCCTCACAAGTATGGCATCTCTTATTTCTCCTCCAAAGGACCGACTGGAGATGGACGCTTCAAGCCCGACGTGGTAGCACCCGGAGAGAAGATAACATCTGCTGGCATAGACAACGAACACGACGAGGTGTCATTGAGCGGTACCAGCATGGCTACTCCGCATGTCTCGGCGGCAATAGCCCTATTCCTATCAGTCAAGAAGGAATTCATTGGATATCCAGATGAAGTCAAAAGGATCTTGATGAGCACCTGCACCGATCTCGGTCGAGACAGGTATTTTCAAGGGGCCGGCCTGATCGATGTTCTAAGAATGATTCAAGCAGTTTGACAACATGCCCAAATCCTGCAGAGCGTTGCTTAGGCTTGTAACCGCGGGGATTCCAGTATGAGCAGCTAAATCTATTCTTACCTGAAGAGGTATTGCTAACATGATCTTGACCATCGCATTTCTAGATGTTTTTCATGGAGACTGTGCCGTCGTTACTTTCGAGGAAAGAGGTAGGAAAGCCTGCATCGTAATTGACGGTGGCGAAAAGCGTGATGCTGCCAGGAGATTGGCCGCCTACCTTAAGCATGAAAAAGTTGAGATCATAGATCTGCTCGTGGCGACGCACATCGACTCAGACCACGTACAGGGCTTAGTCTATTTTCTCAAAAAGGAAAGTAGCAAAATTGACAGCTGGAATAAGGGGAAAGAAAAGTGTATTAGTCACTACTGGGGACCAAAAGCAGATCCAAACTGGGTTCCTCTGTCCAGCAGGAAGAGCGACCAGATCGCCCCCCTTGTTGCTCCTGAACTGCAAACCATGAACTTCGTAATTCAAAGCGTTGCTCAAAACCAAGAACTCAGCAAACTAGTGAAAAAGCACACCTTTCGTGCTGATAACATCCGCCATCCTTCACTCCAGGAGATGCCCCCTTTCGATATTTTCGATAACGTAAGGCTTGAAGTGATGGCTCCGGATACGCAGATCTTAGATAGTGCGATACAATCGAATGCTTTGAGTATCAGCAATGCTCCCTATAAGCAGGAATTAGCCAAAACGCCTCATGTGCCGACTGGAGGATGCCTTACGCTCAAGGATCTACGCAGAATTCTGGAAATAAACGCGGAGGAGATGGCAAAGATCGCTGACCGCAATGCCAACAATCAAAGTATTGTGTTTAAGCTAGCGGCAAAGGAAGGAAGGGCAGCCGAGTCAAAGGGGTGGACGTTTCTCTTCACCGGGGACGCTGAGCAGGAAAGCTGGCAAATGATGAGGCAAAGGGCTCAAGTAAGGAAGAATCTGCCATCCAGGGTGTTAAAGGTGCCTCACCATGGCAGCAGCCTTAACGGAATCGACAAGAAGTCTTTCAGGATGATTGACCCGGAGTACAGCATTATTTCTGTAGGACAGAAACACGGACTACCGGATGGTCAGACACTAAACTTAATCAAAGCGGATAGGGACAGGCAGCTTTTCTGCACGGAGCGAAACAACAGCAGGCACCATCCAGGTCCATGCATGAAAAAGAGGAGGTGTGTTAGGAGAAAGGCTTCCTATTTCAGGAGCATACGCTTTGTTATTGACACAGACACGGAGGAGGAAAAGATCGAAACATTCATAATCAATGCGGAGCTTGGGGGGATTGAAATTAAGACTGGCAACATCTGGTGCGCTGAGAACAAGTGGCCAACTAGGTGACATAGCCCGGACTGCCCGAACACAAGTCGTGATTCTACTATGCTTTTACCTCAGCGCGTTGGTTTAGCTGTCGCAGCAACCTCTAGTCATGCTACGGATAAGCAAGCAGAAAATACACGCTTGACAATTTTACCTGTGACTATTCCAATCTATAAAGATCACTCACCTTAGCCTCAAAAACTTTAAACCTTGCTTTCGGACATTGCACTTTTAGAGTCTTCATAAACATATCTACCGCAGGTCTTTTCTCGCTGATGAAAATCACCGTTTCATCCTTTTTTACGTCTATTCTCTGAATTTCCAGAATACTTTCATGACCCATTTCTTGAACGATTTCTGATGTTTCCTTTAAGATGGACTTAACTTTTTCAACATCCAGTTTTTCGCCAATAATTACCTTCCATACTTTCACTTCAGTTGTTTTGCTATTCATTGTATGCTGCCTCCTAAGACGTAAAATCAGAGACACAACTCATGCTTCGCCCTGTAACTTCTATATACTCGGCCTCAGCCTGAGCTCTTTGAGGAATAGGAACCGATATTCTGAATTTGAGCTGAGATAAACTTTGCTCCAGCCTTTCACCACCAGTAAGCAAGTCAAAATATCCTCCTTGCCTGACGTAAAGTACATGGAGATCCTGAGCATATTCAAGACACAGCATGAGACGTTTAATGAGAAGTATGTTTGGACTATTATTCTTTGCGTAAACCAGTATTTCATCACCAGATTTTTTTACAGTTAATATAAGTGGTGCATAACTCTTAAACATCTGTTCGCAAACTGTGCACTGTTCCATTACTTCCCTCCTACTTTAGAGCCTGAGTTTTAGCTAGAGATAGCTTACAGTTGGAAACCATTTTTCACATAATTACATCACCCCCTACAAACCAAAAGGGCACCAGCTATCGCCGTAATAACGAACGATTCAAGTGCCCATACTTCATCCTATTATCTCCTAATAAACTTGAAGGCGGAGATATTTGAGGTTATCACATGTGGGGACTTGAGTTTAGCTCTCTCCTGAGAGTTTGTCAATAGTCATCAGTCTACTGAACAAAAAGCCAGATTGTTCTCAGGACAAAGAACGCGAAAAACAGATTTGCTATGTCAAGAACACAGCGTGCGTCTATTTGTACCAGGAACGCTATTCTATTTTAAGCAGGTTTGATATAATCCGGTTGTGGGAAAAACAGACATAAGGAACGAAATCAAAGACCTGTTTGAGAAGACCATTTCATCCTTTACGATAGCAGATGTTACATCGGTAATCATAAAACGTGAAAAGGATTTAAGTGGAAGTTTCCAAGATTTTGCTAGACTCGACAGCAAGATTTCGTGGAAAGGGGTTCATAACATAAACAAGATTGATGCACGGGGGGTATTTATTGGTGACTATGCTATCAAAGACCGTCCCATTTTCCGACCTATTCAATATGTAGAATCTCACTTTCTTGATCATGATTTTGATATGCTTACTCGTGTTATAGTGCAGAGATCAAGTTTACATGTGGAGACTAGTCTAAAACGTTATTGTGGCAGGGGTTTGAGTTAGCTTCAAGTATCAAGCATAAATTGGTCTATAGGAAGCCGGACAGCGGGAGAGGTGTTGCTTTAGGAGGCTTCAATATAGAGACATCTGTAGCAACTTCAGATGAGTATAACTTTATTGTTAAGGAACACGAATACCTAAGTAATGAAATATCTAAAATAGGTCACATGACGAAGCTGGTAGAGGAATGGTCTGAAGTAAAGCTTTTGCAGAAAAGCATGGAAGCGATAGCAAATAACTTAGTTAAATCTAGCGATATTCTGTATCCATGTCGATTCTGCAAGCATTTGTGGAAATAGGGTTAGACACTACTACTAACGATCCTTAGAATTACGTTGTTAAGCTTAACAAATTGTTGAGGTTACACAAACATTTGTACCTAACAGCTCAATAACAACTCTGTTATCAAGTCTAACAAGTTGTTAGGAGTAGAAAGTATTAAAGTGAAAAATAACGTATCTTATTTTCTGTATACTGAAATGAATAAAATGGCTATTTGGCACCCAACAATTAGATGTTTTGTTCAGTGATGGGCATTGGCTCTGACATTCCTCCGGTTTTCCTTGACCTTAACAGAGCAACAGTGTTCTCACCTGCTCTCTTTATGATATTACCTACGTATGAAGGTAAGCAAAGGTGAAGGAGGAGGGAATGACAATAGATAGGAAGAAGAGCTTGCTTGAAGTTCTTAAACAAACTTTGACGGATGAGTTCAACAAAGGTCTGATTGAGACTTAAGGAACTAACAATAGCTGGTTTCCATGGATTCAAGCTACCGAAGACTATCCCTCTGGATGCCGATATTGTAGTCATTCATGGCTCGAATGGAAGCGGCAAGAGTAGTATAGTTGAGGCACTCGAGTGGTTATTGCTCGGAGACATGTCACGCCATGAGTGTGCAAGTAGCCGAAGTGGATATCGAGACGACTACTTGCGCA
>JAUWYE010000046.1 GCA_030615965.1 Dehalococcoidia bacterium
TTCCGAACACGATGTTGGTCACCCTTGCCTTATCCCTCCAGGTGAGAGGGAGCTAAATATAAAAACGACCTTACCGCAGGGCTTGCTGGATTTAGTTACAGCCAATGCTAAAAGGGTGGAAGAATCTCTTCGCGTGGTAGAGGAGCTGGCCAAATTGCCAGAGATAAGTTCAGTGCTGAATTCAGCCACCTTTGAACAGGCGAGATTTACCCTTTATACCTTAGAGCGAGATTTGATTTCCCGAATATCACGCCGGGACAAAATAGAAAGGATGCTCGGGCTTTACGTCGTTCTGGATAGGCAATTTCTGGTGGGCAGGGATGAGCTGGACATCGCCAGGCAAATTATTGAGGGTGGTGCTAGGGTAATTCAACTTCGCGACAAGCAAAGCAAAAGGGGCGAACTGCTACTCATAGCGCAAAAGCTCAAGGAGCTCTGTAGTCAAGCGGGTGTTCTATTTATAATAAACGATTATCTCGACTTAGCTATGGCTGTTGATGCCGATGGACTTCACATTGGGCAGGAGGATCTACCCCTGCCTGTAGTCCGCAGGGAATTGCCCATAGACAAAATAGTTGGCTGTTCCGTCACCACACTGCCTCAGGCAACAAAAGCTCAAAATGAAGGAGCGGATTATATTGCCGTGGGCTCTATATTTCCCACGACAACGAAAAAGGAAGCTACTGTGGTGGGAGTGGATATACTCAAAGAACTCAAACGAGTAGTGTCTACCCCTCTAGTAGCCATTGGCGGCATAAACCAGAATAACGTCGGTGAAGTAGTGGCTGCTGGCGCCGATGCTGTAGCTGTGATTAGCGCTGTCCTGGGTGAGAAAGATGTTAGGGGAGCTGTGCAGAAATTAATCTCAAAAATGGACTTGGCGAAAGGGGAATGTCAAAACCAGTAGAAGATTTGGAGATTATCGCTGCGAAGCTTCGCCCCTACTTTGCGGCTGAGGATGAGGCTCGAGAGAAAGCCTTGCGTAGTTGCCGTCAGGTCATCCGCTACAGCGCTGGTGCCATACGTGCCGTGCATCGCCAGGAGCACGATAAGGCAAAGCAACTCCTTGATTCAGCTCATGAATTAGTTCGAGAACTAAACCACGACCTGGCCGGACATGGGAGGCTACTAAATTCAGGTTTTGTTCACGACGCTCAAAAGGAGTTAGCTGAAGGATATATAACCCTAGCGTTGATTGCCGGGGAAGACTTGCCAAAGCCGGGAGCACTGGGCGTAAGCAATGCTGCCTACCTTGATGGCTTGGGCGAATCCGTAGGAGAGTTGCGGAGGTATATATTAGATAGTCTAAGGCGGGGTGACTTTTCCCGTTGCGAGGAATTACTGACCATAATGGATGAAATCTACGGAATATTGATGACCATGGATTTCCCGGATTTGCTCGCTCATGGCTTGAGGCGAACCACCGACACCATACGAGGTATTATAGAAAGAACTCGGGGAGATTTAACAGTATCCTTAAGGCAAAAAAATTTAGAAACGAAGCTCAATGACCTTAGTTAATCTTCTTTAAGTGCTAAACCATTCCAGAATATTTTGAAATCTGGTTCTGAAAGCGGTACCCCAAGACATTGAAAATGAGAGCCTTCACAATTTCCCTGACCTGAAAGCCTTGTCTTCAGGGCACTACTTCTCTTCTTTATACTTGTAGAATCCTTCACCCGTCTTGCGTCCCAAACGACCAGAATCGAGCATCTCTTTCAGGATAGCGGAGGGAGCAAAGCGGGGGTCCTTGCTCCTCTCATACATTGCATTGGCTACCATATAGCCAACGTCCAGACCGTTAAAGTCGGCCAGGGCCAGTGGACCTATAGGATGACCCAGCCCAAGGGTCATACTTTTGTCAATATCCTCTGCGCTGGCCACGCCATTCTCCAGGAGGCGCATGGCGGCTCCCGTCAACGCTATCAGCAGGTAGTTGAAAATGAACCCAGGAGTATCTTTTGCGACAAGGATTTCCTTTCCCAGTGAGCGGCCAAACTCCTTTACTGTCGCGAGGGTATTCTCACTGGTCGTGTCCGCTCTGACAATCTCGAGTAGCTTGCTGCGCGGTACCGGGGAGAGAAAGTGTGTCCCGCTTACCCTGTCCGGGCGGCTGGTTACTCGAGCAAGCTCTGTAACAGACAGACAGGATGTGTTGGAGCAAAGGATGGTATGTCCAGGACAGATCCGGTCCAGTTCGGCAAAAACCTTTTTCTTGAGTTCCATATCCTCCGGGACAGATTCTATAACCAAATCGCGGTCATTCAGGTCCTCCTGAGTGATGCTCTCCTTGATGCGAGCCAGAGTCGAGTCTTTATCCTGTTGAGATATTCTGCCCTTCTCCACATCACGGCTCAGGTAATATTCTATTGTTGCTATGCCCTTGTTGAGACTCTGTTTTCTCCTTCCTACAACCACCACCTCGTAGCCAGACTGAGCACAGACTTGGGCAATGCCAGCGCCCATAAATCCACGGCCAACTACGCCTACCCTCTTAATTTCCATAGTAGTTACCCATTTCGTGCTGCATTGTTCAATTTCTCAAGATTGCCCACCGTGTTGCCAGACTGGCACAAGTATACTCAACCCTGACAAGCACGTCAATCATTTAGGCTCTGTTCCAATTCAGTGTTGACTTAGGGGAGCTTTATCATCGGCAAGCACGCAACCGCAATGCAGGCAACGTGCAGGCATTGATAGGGTTGCAGCTTTTTGTCCCCGCCCAACAGTCACAATCCCATCTCTTTGGCTACCACTTCTCGATAGAAATTGGCATCACCAAAGGCAAGCTCTGCAGCTTTGGCACGCCTGGTGTGAAAATGCAGGTCATGTTCTATGGTAACGCCAATAGCTCCGTGAATTTGGTGCGCCAGAGCAATGACACGCTGGGAGGCCTCGCCTATCCAGGCCTTGGCTATAGCCACTTCTTTGGTGCAGGGAAGTCCCTCGCTTAACATCCAGGCTGCTTGGTAGGTGCTAAACCTGGCGCCGGCAACATCGGTTGCCATGTCGGCGCAATAGTGCTGTATGACTTGGAAGCTACCAATGGGACGGTCAAATTGTTTCCTTTCCTTGGCATAGTCCACGGTCATCTCCAATACTCGCTGAATATTGCCGACCATCTCACAACATTTTCCCACCACTGCCCGCTCAATTATCTTTTGCACTGCACTCCATCCTTGGTCCAGTTGTCCCAAAATGTTAGCTCTGGGTACCGGCAATTGGTCAAAAACCACCTCGCATAGCTTATCACCAGCGATGGTCTTTAGAATGGTGTAATTTATCCTGGGATTCTTGGCGTTGGCCAGAAATATGGTGATTCCGTTTTCAGGCCTGGTTCTGGCTACACATAACAGGTAGTCAGCAATATGAGCATCAGGGACAAACAGTTTTGTGCCGTTAATGATATAGTTGCCATCATCTGGAGTAGCCTCAACTGTGACTGAAGAGGCATCGTAATTCCGATAGCCGGGTTCGGTTAGAGCTAAGGTAAAGATTTTCTCCCCACGGATTAGCTTGGGCAGGTATTCTTGTTTTTGTTCTTCGCTCCCGACATCTAAGATGAGCAAGCCCCCAAGAATCACTGTGGAGAAAAAAGGGCCAGGCAAACAAGCCCGTCCCATCTCTTCTAGTAGCACTGCCAGGTCGAGAAAATTCATGTCGCCGCCGCCATATTTCTCCGGGAAGGCCAAGCCCATCCAGCCTAGCTCAGCCATCTCCTGCCAAAGTTCTCTGGAATAGCCTGTCTCACCTTCTTCCATCTGTTTAACGAATGTTTTCGGGCACTTATCAGCCAAAAAGTCGCGGGCTGTCCTTTTTAGCATTTCTTGCTCTTCAGTAAGAGTTAACTTCATCACTATCCTCCTATATCAACCATTCCAAGCGCCATTCTGAGCTGCCGGCGAAGAATCTTTGAGTCATTGGACCCTTCGCTTCGCTCAGGGTGACGGCTTATGAACTTGGTAGTCCCAATCCCCGTACAGCCAGGATATTTTTTAAGATTTCCGTTGTGCCTGCTTGAAGACTGTAACCTTTAGAGCCTAAGTATGAATGTGAGGCCATGCCCCGCAAAGGGACTAATCTGGAACCTGACATCAACTGTCCATAGGGACCTAAGACCTCCATAGCTACGCTAGCCAGGCGGTTCTCAAATTCCGTGGAATAGGCCTTGGACATAGCGGATTCCCAATTAGGGGCCCGCCCTTCTTCCATGACCAAAGCCACTCTATAAATAAGCAAGCGTCCCACCTCAAATTCAATCTGGAGTTGCGCCAGCTTATTGCGAATTACAGGCTCCTGAGACAATTTATTTTCTTTGGTAAACTGTATGATGGCCTCAAAGAGGGGATAATTGCCCATGAGGCGTTCCATGCCACTCCTCTCATAATCAAGCTGGTGGAGGACTTGATAAAAGCCACGGTTTTTCTCCCCTATTAAATACCTCTTGTGCACGCGGACATTGTCAAAGAAGACATCGTTCCAGGCCTCGGTGCCGGTAATATCAGTCATGGGGATGCGACTGAGGCCGGGCGATTTTGCATCTACAATAAACTCACTAATGCCCCTGTGCCTTGGCGCCTCGGGGTCTGTTCGGGCATACACATCAAAATACTGAGCAAAGGAAGCACAGCTAGCCCAGGTTTTTTGACCATTAATTACATAATAATCGCCATCTTCCACCGCCCTGGTTTGCAGTGAGGCCAAGTCAGAACCAGCTCCCGGTTCGCTCATTCCTAGACCAAAATAAGCCTCTCCCTTGGCAATCCTGGGCAGAAATTCCTTCTTTAACTCTTCTGAGCCGAAGGAGAGGATAGCACCTCCTACCTGGCGGTCACCAAACCAGTGACAAGCTGCCGGCGCTCCATAGCGGAGCATTTCTTCGGTAAGGATAAGTCTATCTACATGGCTACGCCTCTCCCCCCCATACTCTTTGGGCCAGGTTAGGCCTATCCAGCCCCTCTGCGCCACCCGTTTGGTAAACCCAGGGTCAAAGCCTTGTACCCAGGCATCACAGGCAGGTTCCCAATACCCTTTCTTTACCTCCTCCTCCAAAAAGTTCTGCACCTCCTGTCTAAACTTATTCTGTTCCTCTGTGAAGCTGAAATCCACCTTCTTACTCCTTTCTTAGAGATTGATGTTGGAATACTTCCTCCACGGTCTAGCCACACATTTACCTTCCAGAATATCCAGTGCCCCGTTTATGACTTTTCTGGTATCTGAGGGGTCTATCACATCATCGACATAGCCTCTCTCCGCAGCGCGGTAAGGGTTTTCGTACATTTCTGAGAATGCCTTTATCCTTTGTGCTTGCACCTCGTCAGGTTTATCCGCCTCCCTTATTTCTCTGGCGAAGATAACGCTGGCAGCAGTTTCGGCGCCGACAATGGTAATTCGGGCCGTAGGCCAGGCAAAGACAAAATCAGCCCCAATAGCTTTGTCCAGCATGCCGTAGTGAGCGCCGGCATAAGACTTTCTAATTATAATTGCAATCAGGGGTACAGTGGCATCAGCCCAGGCAAAAAGCAGCTTGGCGCCATGGCGCAGGATTCCGCCCCAATCTTGCTGAGAACCTATCAGATACCCCGGGGAATCATGAAGGGTGACTAAGGGGATGTTAAATAGGTCGCAAAACCTGACAAACCTGGCTCCTTTGTCGGCAGCATCAATATCTATGCAACCAGCCATCCACTTCGGTTGGGTAGCTACTATTCCCACAGGGCGCCCGTTGAAGCGGGCAAAACCTGTGATTATATTCCGGGCGTGGAGTCCCAATGTCTCAAAGAAATGACCCTGGTCAACTATTTTTCTGATAACATCGTACATATCGAAAGGCTCATATGTATGTTCTGGCAGCAGGCTAAGCAAATCCTCCTTCCTTCCTGGGTCATCGTCCGTTTGGATGCGAGGCGGTTTCTCGCTGTTGTTGGAAGGCAAAAAGGACAAAAGTTCCTTGCATTTATCCAGACAAGCTGCGTCGTCTTCAGCCACGACGTGTGTTTGCCCTGATTTGATGGCATGGGCTTTGTAGCCGGAAAGTTCCTCGAGGCTGATTTCCTCCCCGGTTTGCGTTTTAACAAAAGCAGGGCCAGCAATGCCCATAAACCCTGTGTGCTTCGTTTGGATGAGGAAATCTTGCATTACAGGATGATATGCCTGTCCTCCTAAACAAGGGCCCATAAGCAGGGCTATCTGGGGTATTATCCCCGACGCAAGTATTTGAGACCTGAACAGCCATCCGTAACTTTCCAGGGTATCTATCCCTTCCTGCAGTCGAGCACCTCCGGAGTCATTCATGCCTACAAATGGCCAGCCATTATCCTTGGCGAAGTCTATAGCACGAACAAATTTCTTACCATGATATTCGCCAAAGGTTCCTGCCATTGCGGTATAATCCTCAGCAGAAACAACGACATGCCTGCCATTCACTTTGCCAAAGCCAGTAATTACTCCTTCAGCAGGCACCTCCCTTCGGTCCATGCCAAAAGCAGTCGTCCTATGCTTAACAAAAAGCCCTATTTCCGTGAAGGTGCCAGGGTCGAAGAAATAATCTATCCTCTCCCGGGCCGACATCTGCCCCTTCTTATGGCGCTCTTCAATCGCCTTTGGCCCTCCCATTTGTAAGATGTGTTCTTGCTTTCTCTTCAGTTCTTCTAACTTATCGAGACCTTTGTCAGACTCATCAGCCATAAATTAACCCCCTTATGATTATAATTCGCAGAGCTTTTTATAATTCCCATTCCCTTCGAAGAGGGATTCTGTACGAAAAGTAATCGCTTATTGCTTAACCTTGCTATCATATGGCATAACCGCCAGCTTTTCAATGCTCCGAGTCAGGACTAAGGATAGGGAGACGCAGCCTCTCGACGAATACTGCCATAACGCTGGCAATCCAGAAAATATGTCATGAGGCTGTCCGAAAACTTTTGTAGGGGAGCCCCTTGTGGCTCCCACAGGTTGGGAGAGAACTTTGAAACAAAGCTCATTTTTTACCTCAAGAAATCTACGATTTCTCAGCGCCCCTTATTTTGATGCTACAACCACTTCTGGTGCTAACTGCAAAGCTTGAATCAGAGCCTTGGCTTTGTCTAGGGTTTCCATATATTCAGCTTCCGAATCAGAATCGTAAATAATGCCACCCCCTACTTGAAAGTAAGCTCTGCCTTTTCTGATTAAAAAAGTGCGGATAACGATGTTGATATCCAGGTCCCCATTGAAGCTCAGGTAACCTATGGAGCCTGTATAGACACTCCTCTTAGTTGGCTCCAGTTCATCGATAATTTCCATAGCTCGCACCTTAGGAGCGCCGGTAATAGAGCCACCGGGGAAAGTAGCCTTAAGCAGGTCAATATCGCTCTTGCCTCGACGTAACCTGCCCACAATGGTAGAGGTGAGATGAAATACGGTGGGGAAAGTCTCCAGGATAGCTAACTCGGTGACTTTTATCGTGCCATAGCGGCAAACTCGCCCTAAATCATTCCTCTCCAAATCAACAATCATCACGTTTTCTGCTCGGTCTTTGATGCTGTGGGTCAACTCTTGAGCCAGTCTCTGGTCTTCAACAGGGTCTCTGCCTCGTGGCCTCGTGCCCTTTATCGGTCGTGTCTCTACCAAGTCACCTTGGACTTTAAGGAACCTTTCTGGAGAGGCACTGACGATGGCTACTCTAGGGAAATTGAGATAGCTGGCAAAAGGGGCGGGATTAACCCTCCTCAGTCGTTTATAAAGCTCATAGGGCGGAATTTCCAAATCAGCCTCAAATCTTTGAGAAAGATTGACTTGAAATACATCGCCAGCGGCGATATACTCCCGCACTCTATTTACAGCTTTGATGTATTCCTCAGGGATAAAATTAGACTTAAGCATGATTTCTTTGTTTTGCCTGTCATTGCGAGGAGCAGTAGCGACGAAGCAATCTCTATCGCGAGATTGTTTTGCTTCTCCTTCGCTTTGCTCAGGGCTTTGGCTAACTGCAATGACTGAATGGCTAGCGTGAAGCCAGTTCTTCATCCCTTCAAGCCTCATCCTGGCTCGCTTTAACCTTTGCCCTTCCTCCAGCTCGGGAAAACCTGTGGCAACAAGGTAAGCCCTCCCGTCCAGGTGGTCAAAGGCGAAGATAGCATCATAGAAGGCAAAGTAACACTCAGGGAGTTTAAGGTCGTCCATAGCTGTGGATGGCAGGCGTTCAACGAAGTGGCACAGGTCATAGCTAAAATAGCCAACCGCTCCGCCAACGAAAGGCACAGGTGCTGGGCAATAGTCTAATTTATATACCTCCAGCAGCTTGCCTATAGTATCAAAAGGGTTACCATGTTGCACTTCGTGCTCCCGTCCACGAATCAAGGTGATTTCAGAGCCTCGACTGCTCATCACCAGAAAGGGCTCACTGCCCAAAAAGGAATATCGCCCCAGCCTTTGAGGGTCCATGCCACTGTCTAAAAAAAAGCTATAAGGTCTGTCCTTAATTAGCTCAAAAAGCTCAGGGGCAGTCAAGGGGGCAAAGACCTCTTCGATTAATGGATAGCGATTCTTAATCACCCTATGAACAATACCTACAAACTTTCTAACACTTTCTTGGTGGTGAGGCCAATTTCTGCAGGGTTGGGAGCTATGATAGCCCCAGCCTGTGACAGAGCCTTTATCTTCTCTGAAGCCTTGCCAGCACTACCAGTAATGATAGCTCCAGCATGTCCCATTCTTTTCCCGGGCGGAGCAGTACTACCAGCGACAAAAGCGACCACAGGTTTAGTCATCTTGCGACTGATAAATTCAGCAGCCTCTTGTTCCATAGTGCCACCAATTTCACCAATAAGAACCACAGCCTTGGTATCCTGGTCTGCCTCAAATAATTCTAAGATGTCAACAAAGGTGCTGCCGGGCAGAGCATCACCGCCGATGCCAACACAGGTGGATTGCCCGATTCCCAGGCTGGTGAGCTGAGATACGACGTCATAAGTCAGGGTGCCGCTGCGAGAGACTACCCCCACGTTGCCGGAAAGATGAATTTCCCCCACCATAATCCCGGCCTTACATTTACCCGGGGACATAACTCCCGGGCAATTAGGACCAATGAGCCGGGTTGATTTACCTTTGAGATAACGATGCACCTTCACCATGTCTAATACCGGTATGCCCTCAGTTATGCACACGACCAAGGACATGCCAGCGTCAATCGCCTCCAGGATGCCATCTGCGGCAAAGGCAGGAGGCACAAACATGAGACTGGCATTAGCTCCAGTTTCAGCCATGGCTTTTTCCACAGTGTTGAACACAGGCACTCCCAAGTGTTGACTGCCCCCCTTGCCAGGTGTAACTCCGGCCACTACCTTGGTGCCATATTCTATACAGCGCTGGGTATGAAAGCTACCTTCGCTGCCAGTAATACCCTGAACTAAAAGCTTGGTATTTTCATCAACGAGGATGCTCATTTTGTTACTCCTTTTGCTGCCTTGACTACCTTATGAGCGCCATCATAAAAATCTTCAGCCTGGATGAAACTTATCCCTGACTCAGCCAGGATACGCTGACCTTCCTCTAGATTTGTCCCTGCCAGTCTAATGACTATGGGGAAGGGAATATTCATTTGCTGATAAGCTTCGACTATCCCCTTGGCGATAACATCTACCCTGGCCATACCTCCAAATATATTCACCAGGACGGCCTTAATTCTGGGGTCAGCAATAAACATCTTGAACGAGTTTACCACCCTCCCAGTGTTATTAAGTGTGCCGATGTCCAGGAAATTTGCTGCTCTACCGCCACAATATTGAATAAGGTCGTTGACTGCCATGGCTAACCCGGCGCCATTGACCATGCAGCCGATATCGCCATCCATCTTGACATAATTATTAATTCCCCAGTCACGAGCCTGGATTTCCAGAGGCTCCTCCTGCTCCTTATCTTGAAGTTCCTGGATATCTTTGTGTCGGTACAGGGCATTGTCGTCAAAATTAAGTTTAGCGTCTAGAGCCAGCAGTTTTCCCTCAGCGGTAACAACCAAAGGATTTATCTCAGCCAAGGAGCAATCCTTGTCTATAAATAACTTATAAAGGCTTGTCATCAACCGTGTGGCCTCACCTACCTGTCCTCCATCCAAATTCATCCCGTAGGCCAGCTTACGACCCTGGAATGGTTGAAAGCCAATAGCAGGGTCGATATGACTCCTGAATATTTTCTCAGGAGATGCCTGAGCTACCTCTTCGATTTCCATGCCTCCGGCTTCACTGGCCATCATCACTGGCAAGCGGCTGCTTCCGTCAACGAGGATGCTGAGATAGATCTCCCGTGCCACGTCGCTAGCTTCTTCCACCAGAACCTTGCTCACCGGCACCCCCTCCGACCCAGTTTGATGAGTCACCAGTCTGGTTCCAATCAATTGACTCGCCGCCTTCTCTGCCTCTGCCGGGCTATTAACCGTCTTTATGCCACCTGCCTTGCCCCTTCCCCCGGCATGGACCTGGGCTTTGATTACCACCTTGCTGCCAATCTGAGCAGCTATCTCTCTAGCCTCGGCTGGAGTGGAAGCCACCTTGCCTCTGGGAACAGGAATACCATATTGAGCCAGAAGTGCCTTAGCCTGGTATTCGTGAATCTTCAAATTACCCCCTTGTTTCTCTGAAATTGTTTAACTTTGATTTTCCGTTCCATTTTTCGCACTTTGGAAATGTCGTAGGGTGGCATTTTATATGCTGCCTCTTTTTGGCAGGGAATAAATCCCCGCCCTACGAAGCTTGATTCATCAAGCATGAATAGCCTCTCGCATCATAGGCAAGCTATTTCCTAACTGGCGGAGGGGGTGGGATTCGAACCCACGCCCCGAAAAAATCGGGGAGCGGTTTTCAAGACCGCCACCATAAGCCACTCGGTCACCCCTCCTGGCTTCAAATTCTACTTCAAAACGACCTCTTCAGGCAATTTTGCCGACCTTGTGCCGACGTCTTTACCCGATTTTGACCCAACATGGATAATATACGAGATGGCGGGGCCAGGCATCACGGACGCCCAGGGGGAAGGGGCTAAGGAGGCCTACAAAGCCGAATATCCTGACAGGCGATTTTAGGCGGGTAAAACGCCTGGGGTTACATTTGGGGGATAGGTCTGTGCCCTTTTGGGGGCTAGTTTGGCACGAGGGCGTTAGCAGTCGCGGGTCAGGGCAAGGTTACGGAGTGTTAGGCGTCCTCTGCTTTGATACATGGGAAGACAACCCTGAAGGGAACCTCTTTTTTGCGTAGTGATTGATATAGAGATATGGCTTCGTTTGTCTCCAGGGGGGTGATTTTGTTCATTTCGCCTTGCAATAGCGTTTGATATTGGGCAAAGAAATTACCCTTTGGCGTTTTGAATAAGAATGTATTACGGCCGCCTTGCTCACAGTTATAACCGTTCCAGTATGCGTCATGGGCTATTAGCGTGGCTTTGTCTGTGCGGTATCGCTTACCTGCGACAACCCAGATCATGTTTTGTGGTTGCATCGGTTCACCTCCAGTTATACTTTTGGCCCAGGCTATGCCGGTATTGCTGGGGCCTTGCCATTATCCTCTTACATTATACCTCAAAGATGCGTTTTGTTGTTGTGCCACAACTCACCTTTGCCCGTTAGATTCAACTCAAAGCTCAAAAGTTGGCGTTATTTTGACGTTAAAATGTTTGGGACTGGTTGTTAGCAGCAGGCAATCTTACCCTGGACAATTCGAGAATTTGACCTTTGTTCTAGTTGACTATAAAATAGACTCGGGCGAGTAAACCGGGTGACCGCCCTGGATTTAATCTGCCAGGGAGGAAAGTCCGAGCTCCACCGAGCAGGGTGCTGGGTAACACCCAGGAGGGGTGACCCTACGGAAAGTGCCACAGAAACACACCGCCAACGGCTGGCTTAGCTAGCGCTGGCAAGGGTGAAATGGTGAGGTAAGAGCTCACCAGCAACCAGGAGACTGGTTGGCTGGGCAAACCCCACCCGGAGCAAGACCGAATAAGAGGGCTCAACTACTCCAAAGTCTCAGGACTCTGGGGTAAGTTTAAGGTGCTCGGCCGAGGCCCTTGGGTTGGTCGCTTGACCCTGATGGCAACATCAGGGCTAGATGGATGGTCACCACTCTATGTGGGGTACAGAACTCGGCTTACAGGTTTACTCGCCCAAAAATATTTTTCAGGCTTATATGCGGCAAAGGACAGGGATGAGACTCAAGCCTTGACCAGGGGATTATCCAAGGAAAAAACAAGGGGAAAGATAGCATCTCAGCAGCCATAAACAAGTTTGTTAAACCAGGGTTCCGGGCGTAAAATAATAATGAATGTGTGAC
>JAUWYE010000179.1 GCA_030615965.1 Dehalococcoidia bacterium
TTTCTCCTCTAGTTTCCCTTCACATATTATGGCGGCTTCAGCTTGATTTGCTCCTAGCTCTATAAGCATGGGCAATAGCAATGCTTTTTGCTCATCAATATCTATCATGCTTGCCAGATACTCAAGTTCACTCTTTTTAAAGAAGTGGGTGCTGCCATCGTTACATACCACATGGGGATATTTCTCATTTAATAAATAAAAGAGTTTATTTTCCTTGCTCTGCCGTTTTTGACTCTGTGGTAACCCAGTATTTACTACCCTGAGTTCGCCTCTTAAGCAATCCTGAAGCATCTTTTCATAGGGAGATTGTCCCGATTGCATCGGGACTTCATCTTGTAATGGCTTAGGCATTTGTTTATCCTCGAGCAACCAGGACTTTCACACGTTTCAGCCGTGCTTTCTCTTCTCTATCTCTTTCCTCAAACTTCATATTTAAGTAATTTATCGTCACCTGTAGTCCTGGGATTACTATATATTCTAGGGCATTGGTTATCCTCTTTGTCCTTTTTATTTCCATTGCCAGTAATTCAAAATTCCTCTGAAGCTCAGCTAATTCTACAATAGCTCTAAGGGATTCTTCAGATAGCTGTGCTGCACGATCCAACCACGAGGAGGTATCAACCAGATTATACCCTTTTATTGGCTTTACATTGCCCATGAGCTCAAAAGACGGAATTCGCACACCTGCAACATTTCCTAAGCCAGCGGTGACTTTTAAATCAACCTCAGTGGCTATTAGTTCCTTTTCCAGCGCTATGTACCCATGATACCCAGCGGCAACTGATAGCGCCTTATAAAGTTTGGATAATTCATCAAGTAGTTTTCTTTTAGCTTCCACTGTATCTCTTGCTGTCTGTAGGAATTCCATGGTTAGTATGGAAAGCCTGTCCTTTACTATCTTTTGTACTCTTTGGGCCAAGGAAAGCCTGCGTTTTAGTTTTACCAGCTCGATTTTTGTAGGTCTAACTTTAATTAATTCCGGCATTTCCCCTGTACCTGCTTCTACTCCCGATACTTGGGAAGGTACTTTTTGATGAACTCCTCTTTAATTAGTTTCAAGTCTTCTTCAGGCAGTGCTGAAAATAATCCCCAAGCTATATCCAGGGTGTCCTCTATCATTCTTTTCTCCCACTCACCTTGAGATATGAATTTTCTCTCGAATTCATCTGCGCTGGTCAAATATATTTTATCCCTTTCACCTAGTGCCTCAGCACCGATAATGGTGGATATCTCCCTGAGATAACATCCTTCAGCATAAGCAGCGTAAGATTGCATGAAAACATTGTTGTGGTCCTCTCTGGTCTTACCCGGCCCAATCCCCTCTTTCATCATTCGGGAAAGGGATAAGAATACATCTATTGGCGGGTATATCCCTTTCCTTTCTAGATTTCGGGAAAGGACAATCTGCCCCTCAGTTATATAGCCGGTAAGATCGGGTATGGGATGCGTTATATCATCGTCAGGCATGGTCAAAATGGGCATTATAGTTACTGAGCCTTCTTTATCCAAAATCCTGCCTGCTCTCTCATACATCGTGGCGAGGTCAGTGTACATATAGCCGGGATATCCCCTTCTTGATGGTATCTCTTCACGCATGGAAGAAAGTTCGCGGAGAGCTTCGCAATAATTGGTCATGTCGGTGAGTATGACCAGCACATGCATATTCTGTTTCCATGCCAGATATTCGGCTGCGGTTAAAGCTAGCCTTGGTGTTGATATTCGCTCGATAACAGGGTCTGACGCGGTATTGATGAAGGCCACAGTTCTCTCCAGTGCACCTGTCTTCTCGAGATTCCTCATGAAAAAGGAGGCATCATCGTAACTGATACCAATAGCAGCAAATACTAAAGCGAATCCTTCTTCCTTGCCCTTTACGGCTGCCTGTCTGATTATCTGAGCTACAATTCGGTTATGAGGCAGGCCTGAGCCGCTAAATATGGGCAATTTCTGCCCTCTAACTAATGCGTTTAAGCCATCTATCGCCGAGATTCCCGTTTCAATAAACTCTGCTGGAGGCTGGCGGAGTGCGGGGTTTATGGGCTCACCGTTAATATCCAGGTAATCTTCGGGAATCACCCGCGAACCTCCATCTATTGGTTCTCCCATCCCATTGAAGATTCTCCCTGAA
>JAUWYE010000160.1 GCA_030615965.1 Dehalococcoidia bacterium
GGGATGGGGTCGGAAGACATAGCTGTTGCCTATCAGGTCTGGCAGGAAGCGGTAGCAATGGGACTTGGTACCAAAGTTGACCTGGAGTATTACCGCTCTATGTTGTAGTGGAGCCACTCATATTTACTGACCTTTGCACAGATGTGTCGGTTTGACTTTGATAGATGCTTTTCATAGAGACTTCAATTGTGTTATGGCTATGGATGCTACGACTACATGGACTTCTAATAAAGAGGTTTGGATGGCTCACACAGAGCTGCAGTGGGGCAGGGTTTTGACAACAGATGAGATTATAACCGAGCTAGAGGCTTTAGTCTCCCTAGTGCTTGTCTGTGCTTTCCCTGACTGACTCTCGTTTAGTAAGCTCAGTATCAAAATACTTCATCCTTCCGCTCCTTTGCTCCATGTCGAATTAGCCAATATTGTGAGTTATACAATTCGGACCGACAAGAAGTAACAATGTGACGGTTTGTTCAATAGCTGAGAGGAAAGCCGCTGATTTCACTGATCTTGGTTTTCAATTAGTCCAATCTTTACACAGCAATTCAGCTTGCTCCAGGACTGTCAATGTAGCCTTCTCCTGCTTGTCTGGTGGATATCCATACTTTCGCAGTAGTCGCCTGACTGTTGTCCGCAGCTTGGCGCGAGCACTTTCCCTAACTGTCCAGTCGATAGTAACGTTACGCCGCACTGTTTCCACTAGTCCACGGGCTATAGTTCTTAAGGTCTCATCACCCAGTACCTTCACTGCACTATCATTGACTTCAAGAGTATCGTAAAAAGCCTCCTCCTCTTCTGTCAGTCCTAGTTTCTCACCCCGAGATTTGGCCTCACGCATCTCTTTGGCCAATTCGATAAGCTCCAAAATAACCTGGGCAGCCTCGATGGTACGGTTCTGGTATCGACGGATGGTTCTTTCAAGCATCTCAGCAAACGACCTGGACTGAACTAGATTCTTCCTAGCCCGCACTTTAATCTCATCATTAAGGAGCTTCTGCAACACCTCAAGAGCCAGATTGCGATGTGGCATTCCTTGGATTTCAGAGAGAAACTCGTCGGACAGGATCGATATGTCAGGTTTTTTCAGGCCAGCGGCGCTGAATATATCAACTACTTCATCGGATGATATAGCCTTGGACACGATTTGGCGAACAGCCAAATCCAGTTCCTCCTCTGGCTTGCCAGGTATTCGCGTGTTCTTAGCTATGGCTGATCTGATAGCCTGGAAAAAGCCAACGTCGTCCTTGATTCTCAGTGCAGCACCGTGTGGGACAGAAAGGGCAAAGGCCTTCGACAGTTCAGTCACAGCTTGCAGCAACCGCGCCTTTCCATCCTCCTGGCTCAAAATATGCTCCATAGCGGTCGGAATAACCTTCAATCGCTCAGCAGAGGTGCCAGTGATGAACTTGGAGTAGTCAAAGCCGTGGAACATAGCAGAGACGACCTCATATTTCCCTAGCATGATTGCTACGGCCTCTTCCTGGGGGATACCCGTCTCAACACGTGAACCTTCCGTGTAATCCGCCAGTGCCTTCTTTAGCTCATCCGCTATTCCAAGATAGTCGACTATCAGGCCGCCAGGTTTATCTCGGAAAACGCGGTTGACACGGGCTATGGCCTGCATCAGGCCGTGACCACGCATTGGTTTATCGACATACATAGTGTGTAGGCAGGGAGCGTCAAAGCCGGTAAGCCACATATCACGGACGATAACCAATTTCATTGGGTCTGAGGGATCTTTCATTCGCTTTTTGATGACCTCACGGCGAAGTTTGTTACGGATATGAGACTGAAAGTTTATTGGATCGCTCGCTGAACCGGTCATAACTACTTTAATAGCACCCTTTTCGTCATTTTGATGATGCCAGGATGGACAGAGCTTAATGATGGCGTCGTAGAGGTCTACGCAGATGCGGCGGCTCATGCAGACTACCATCCCTTTACCATCCATTGCTTCCAGGCGTTGCTCAAAATGGTTTACTATGTCTCTTGCCACAAGGTCTATCCGCTTCTCCGTGCCGACCATTGCTTCCAACTGCGCCCACTTGGTCTTGAGTTTTTCTCTGACACTCTCCTCCTCGCCTTCGGTGACCTCTTCAAATTCAGGGTCAATGTGTGGTTTCTCGTTCTCTTTCAGTTCTATTTTGGCTAAGCGACCCTCATAGAAGATACGAACAGTGGCGCCGTCGATCACTGCCTGCTGTATATCATAGATGCTAATGTAATCTCCGAACACTGCCGGAGTACTTCTGTCTGCTTTTTCTATGGGCGTACCAGTGAAACCTATGAATGAAGCATTGGGTAGAGCATCGCGCATGTTTCGGGCTAGTCCGTCAATGAAGTCATATTGACTGCGATGAGCCTCGTCAGCAACAACCACGATGTTACGTCTGTCTGAAAGCAGAGAAAATCTACCCCCGTTTTCTGGCATGAATTTTTGAATGGTTGTAAATATGATGCCTCCGGAAGCTACCTTTAAGAGTTTCCTCAAATGTTCCCGGCTCTCGGCTTGCTGCGGCTCTTGCCTGAGGAGGTCTTGGGCTACCGCAAAGTTATCAAACAGTTGCTGGTCAAGGTCGTTCCTGTCAGTAAGCAGTACTAGTGTAGGATTCTCCATGGTCGGATGAAGGATTATCTTACCAGCATAAAATACCATGGTAAGGCTCTTGCCTGCCCCCTGCGTGTGCCACACCACACCAACGCGCCTGTCCCCTTCGGGTGAAATGGCCTTCACTGTAGCGTCTACCGCTGCATTAACAGCGTGATACTGATGGTAGGCTGCCATCTTCTTAGCTATATTAGAACCGTCTACCTCGAAAAGGATGAAGTGGCGTACCAAGTCGAGGAAGTGACTCTTCTCGAATATGCCGTCGAGTAATACCTCGAGTTCCGGGGTGTCTTTTTGTGCAACAGTTACCCCCTCGCTTGTGCGCCAGGGCAGGAACCACTCCCAGGCAGATGTCAGCATTCCCACCCGGGCCTCAGTGCCATCGCTAATGACTAGTAGTTCGTTGTATGGAAAAAGGGTGGGTATATCCATCTTGTAGGTCTGAAACTGGTTGTAAGCTGCCTTTATCGTGGCGCTTTCGTCAGCGGGGTTTTTAAGCTCTATCACTGCAAGTGGCAGGCCATTAACAAAAATGACCAGGTCAGGGCGTCGGTTC
>JAUWYE010000091.1 GCA_030615965.1 Dehalococcoidia bacterium
AGCAACGGTAGTAGATCATTTTACTCCTATGGAACCCCGATTGGCTTCAGAAGTTGCCCATGGAGTAGTTGGAATGACTCGTTTACAGGGGAACGAAATAGTGAAACGGCTGTTGGCAAAATACGAAAAAGACATTCCCCAGGCACCGAAAGGGAAAAAATACCAAGAATGCTGGGATATTCAGTCAAAGGAGCCCATAGATAGTAAGGAATTCATCGGCAGGATGTTTAGAAAGGGAGTCCTGATGGTCTCCGGAGGTGTGGGAGTTAGGATATTCCCGCCACTTACTATCCCTAAAGAGATGATGGATTCTGGCCTTGAGATACTTGAATCAACGATAAAGGAAGTAAATGAGGAATACCGCAAGCTTTAGAAATAAGGAGATAAAAGATAACTGTGTTAGAACAAAAAATCCTTAGAGTAAATCTTAGCGAAAAATCGATAAAAGAAGAGCATGTCCCAACAGAAATTACTGAAAAATACATTGGAGGCAAGGGGCTCGGTGCATACTACCTTTACAAAGAGCTTAAACCCAAGATAGATCCTCTAAGTCCAGAAAATAAGCTTCTTTTCTTCATAGGACCGCTGATTGGACTGCCGGGATATTCGAGGCATGTTGTCCTATCAAAATCTCCTTTAACAAACACATTTTCTGATAGTTATGCAGGTGGATGGTTTGGAGCCGAGCTGGCAAAAGCCGGATATAGCGGTATCATTATTGAAGGGAAGGCTGACGGACTTGTTTACTTAAGGATAGAAGATGGAGATTCGTCCATAGAGGATGCAGAGAATTTAAAGGGTAAAACCACATATGATACTGTTGCATTTTTCAAAGATTACCATGTGGCTACAATCGGACCTGCGGGAGAACGACTTGTCAGGTTTGCCTGTATAATAAACGACTCGACGAAGCCTGGGAGAAGCGGCGTTGCTGGTAGAGGAGGGTTGGGAGCCGTAATGGGTTCTAAAAACTTGAAAGCTATTGTAATCAAAGGGAGAAGAGACCCTATCGAATTTGTCCCAGAAGTATTAAGAGATAAGATTAGGGAGCTTCGCCGAGAGTTTACAGAATATCTAAAGAAGGAAGTAGCTCCGGGAATCGGCTTAGGGGGAAATCTTCCAGTCATGAAAATGAGTGCTGAGGCAAGAGTTCTTCCAGTAAAGAACTTTAGAGAAGGGTTCATTGAAGGGTACGAGGCAGTTGGAGAGGATGCCTTTAGGGAGATTAGAACCCGTAACACCAGTTGTTACCTTTGCCCGTTAGCATGTGGTGTTTACACCAAGGTAAAGACAGGCCCATTTGTAGGTCTAGAGTTGGATAGGATTGAATATGAAAGCGTGGCTCTAAATGGACCTAATTGTGGGCAACTGGATAAGGGCACTATTGCTAAAGTTTGCCTTCTCTGCAACGAATATGGAATGGATACCATGAGCGTGGGCAACATTACATCTTTCGTGATGGAATGTTCAGAAAAAGGGCTGATTGATTACAAACTCGACTATGGAGATACAGAGGGACAGATAAAGTTTGTTGAGATGATTGGTAAAAGGGAGGGAATAGGTGATTTATTTGCTGAGGGGGCTAAAATAGCTGCTGAAAAGCTGGGATTGGTAAGATACGCAGTTAATATAAAAGGATTAGAGATCCCTGCTTATGATGTAAGAGGTCCGGTGGGGATGGCTTTAGCTTATGCCACCGCCGATCGAGGGGGGGATCATCTAAGAGCTTGGACGATAAGTGCAGAGTTAGAAGAGCTCTTTACAATTAAAGGAAAGGCAAAGCTGACAAAGGATTTGCAGGATCGAAATGGCGCTCTTTGGTGCTTAATTGGTTGTGATAATATACCTGGAAACACTACCGGGGATCCTATGAAATTTGTGGATTATTCAATTAATGCCCTGAACACTATAGGATGGAAGGAAAAGTTTGGCTGGGAGATGGATAGGGAGAAGTTCTTGGAAATTGGAGAAAGGATATATAATCTTAGCCGTCTCTTCAATTCAAGAGAAGGGTTTGCTAGAAGGGATGACCAGTTGCCGGAGCGGCTCAAAGAGCCCAGAGAAGATACCGGGTGGAAAATAGACGAAGTTGATTTTGAAAAGATGTTGGATGAATACTATTCTCTTAGAGGCTGGGATGAAGAGGGAAAACCTGTATCAAAAACTTTAGAAAGACTTCAAATAGAAGTGTAGTAATAAATGGTTAAAGTCAGAGTGTATGGTAATATAAGGGAATCTTTAGGTGGCAACTCTCCTATCCTCATTGATATTGGGCAGAGAAGAATAAGACTTAAGGAGTTGATTGGCAAACTACCTGGTGGAGAAGAACATATAAAGAAAAATATTGCGTTCATCTTAGTTAATGGAAGAAATTGCATTTTTGCCGATGGGATGGATACTGAGATAGGAGCTGATGATGTAGTGGATGTGTTGTCCGTTGTGGTGGGCGGTTGAGATTTGTAATTATGAAAGCTTTGACGATCGGCTATTCTGCAGTTTGTAATCTACACCCCACTAAACAATTAGCCATGATGTTTAGTCGCCCCGATACAGCCTCTCTCCGGACTGGTTGAGCAAAATAGCGAACACTAGCGGTTGTAGGAGGCCTGTGCGCTGGACAAATGCACTGACATACTGCTACAATGCTAAGCCGTACTGGAGGAGGAGATTTGGACGACCAGAGCCGGGCAAAAAGCTGCGAGACAGATAGCAGCATATGTTATCGATGAGGAGAAGTGGGGGATTATTGGACTAATGCATGACTTAGATTACGAGAAATTTCCAGAGCAGCACTGTCAAAAGTCACGGGAGATATTATTTGAGCATCTAATGGAAGAGGGGGAGCGCAGAAGCTTGAGGCTCCCGGGTAGGCAAGGTGTCGGTTTGATACCTCTTCATACGAGAAGAGTTCAAAATAGAAAAGGAGATGGAAATGGCATATAAAATTAACCAGGCAGAGCAAGTACGTAAGGCAGCATTTGAGCACCTCATTATTCCGGTTAGGCCTTGGGACTATCTACATACTCCAGAGGGCTTCAGGATATGGGTAAAGGGTGAAGGAGTTCGGCTTACAGATATAGAAGGCAAAACTTTTATAGATGGTGCCGCCGGCTGGCAGTTTGGTGTCGCAGGTCATGGTAGGACGGAAATTGGTGATGCCATGCGGGCTCAGATTGCTGAGTTGGTGATTACGGCCCCAGAATACCCGAATATCCCTTGTGTGAATTTGGCTACAAAATTGGCTGAACTCGCACCAGGGAACTTGACAAAGGTCTCGTTTTGCAACTCAGGGTCTGAGGCAGTGGAAACAGCATTGAAGATGGCAAAGCAATACCATGTGCTGAATGGTGAACCCACAAGATATAAGGTTATAGGCAGAAGGGGCTCGTATCATGGTGTAACCTGGGGGTGTATGAGCGTCATGGGTGCTTATAAAAACCTCTTTAAGGATTTCGAACCCACGGTGCCGATGGGAAGATGGGTGGCTCAGCCCTATTGCTACCGTTGTGATTATGGACTGGAGTATCCTAGCTGTAACCTTCTGTGTGCCAGAGAGATAGAGAATCATATCACGTTTGAGGATCCATTGACTTTTTCGGCAGTGATTGGGGAGTCAATATCTCATTCCTCTTATGTTTGTCCTCCTCCACCTGAGTATTGGCCTATGGTGCGCTCCATTTGTGACAAGTATGGTGTGCTTCTTATCGTTGATGAGGTGATCACTGGTTTTGGCCGCACCGGGAAGTGGTTTGGCTGCATGCATTACGATTGTGTTCCTGACATATTAGACTTCGCTAAAGGAATCACTAGTGGTTATATACCTTGTGGGGGAGCAATAACAAGCCCCAAAATAGCTAAGAAATTTGAGGGTAGTGTACCGTTTACGAATTTCCCGACTTGGGGCGGGAATCCTGTATCTTCGGCAGGGGCTCTAGCGAATATTGCTATCATTGAACGCGAGAACCTAGTAGAGAACTCGGCCAAGATGGGTAAGCGTCTGCTCGACGGCCTTAAAGGACTCTTGAAATACCCCATAGTGGGCGACATTCGAGGAATTGGGTTGATGTGCTGTATAGAGTTGGTGGCAGATAAAAAAACAAAGGCGTTTTTCAAGCCAGAACAGAACGTTACTGAGAGGGTATTCACGAAAATGGAGGAAAAGGGTCTATTGGCCCGGGAGTTTGGTACGAACGTTCTTTTGACGCCGCCCTTGAATATTACTGCACCTGACATAGATAAGATAGTCGATATAATGGATAGGGTTGTTAGCGAGTTGGTTAAGGAACTTGGTTATTAAGCGGCCACTCGGCTGGGTAAAATCATAGTTACATACACCTTGGAATCAGTCAGCCAATGAGCCTTCAAACGCAGCACACGTCGTTATCTTGTAACCTTGAACCCTATTAACCACTGGGCAAACATCGGGATGTCTAATTTCTTGTACGTACGATTGGCCCTCTGAGAAAGAGGCTGTGAGTACTATTACCACCAATGCCAATAAACCAATTTAGTAAATTAATATTATCTAAATTAGTATTTTTGTAATGATTGTTTGTTTGCCTATACAAGGATATATCGTGGTTATATAATAGTATTGCTTTCTTATCACCATTATTGTTTAAGGAGTAAGGATATCGTGTCTGATATACAATGTCCTGTATGTTCAAGTAAACTGGAAACAGCCCCGACGCCCCATCAGAAATACGACGCTTTAACCTATGACTGCCCTCAATGCGGTAAATACGTATTGGAAGAATTCGCAGATACAAATCGGGAACTCTATGATTCCAAGCAGCTTATAAGCGCATGGATACGACTCCAAAACAAGCGTGGAAATAACGGCCCTTTCATTAGTGCCAACTTCTCCAAGGAAGATTGGTTTAAAAACTTACGTAATATGGGTTTCCCGCAAACAGTTAATGAAAAACTAGATGGATTACTGAAAGCATATGCTGATATAGTTAGGGATGATTACGATAAAATGGTAAAAACTATCCAACATCCTACGTTGATTTCAGATATCGCAGGCAAGAATTATGAAGAAATAAAGGGATTAAATAGGCTACTTGCCGAACTTGAGTATTTATGGTCGGAGCCTTCTCATCCTAATGAGCATATTAGGATTACTGCTAAGGGTTGGCAACGTATCGATAACTTATTAAAACCTAGTTACTCTAGTGATTTAGCTTTTATAGCTATGTGGTATGACCCTAGTTTGGATAATTACCGTGAATCTGTTAAAAAAGCCATTACTGTATGTGGCTACGAACCAATAATTATCGACGATGTTGATTTCAATGACTTCATAATGGATGAAGTAATACAATTCATTCGACAAGCACGATTTCTAATATTAGACCTTACCTGTTCCCCAGAAATTGATATTCAAGCTAATTCCAAGGTTATTCGAGGTGTACGAGGTGGTGTTTATTGGGAAGCCGGTATGGCTTATGGATTGGGAAAGACAGTTATACAAACTTGCAGAGATGATGATTGTTCAAAGAGAAGAATACACTTTGACCTTAGCCAGTACCAGACGATATTTTGGAAACAAGATGAATTGACTACTGAAATTAGACCATTTTCTAGTCATATATCTAACCCAACATTTACAGAGAGGTTAGCCCAACGTATTTTAGCAACTGTCGGTAAAGGAAATTATATTGCACCTGGCTAATTTTCTCTATTTGGCTTTTCCTATGTCCTGTTAGTAGGAAACATAAAGGCGCCTGATTTTATACAAGACGCCTTAGCTTTATAGGCTGCTTTGAATTAAGAATTTATTACCATTGAACAAACATCGGGATATCGACATGGACTTAAGAGTGACAAAATGTTCTTCTCACTCGAAATATATGTCACAAAATAAGCAATTGTGACATCACACAATCTGGACTTCTGTTCAAACCATGCTCTCCTCTGGTTCCAGCATGCGCCGGAACTCGCTGCGAGCGGGTTCCTACTCACCAATTAACATTATTCATTCTTATATCTTTGTTCATCTTGTCTTCCCTTCCTTTTTGAGTTCTGGTATCTGCCTGCCACGCTTGCTTCTGAAGCAACATCGGTTACCTTTACGCCAAGAGCAGGATGGATAACAATACTCCTGCCCAATGGGGCACTTGGCTACCCTCACACCTTTGCCGTAAGCTATATGGTTACCCTCCCTCTGGAGGCATAGTTACCTCTGGCCCAGCCCGTCTTAGCTTTGCCCTGATGCGGGCTAGGAGTTCCCCTCTATGGAACGGTTTCCTTACATAGTCATCGGCGCCGAGGGTTAGAGTGTCGCGTAAAGTGGCTGCTTCGCGGTTTGCGGTAAGCATGATTACGGGAACATTGGAGCGCTGCCGTATAAGGTCAAGAACCTGAAAGCCGTCAAGCCCGGGCATCATAATGTCCAGGATAACCAGGTCTGGCGT
>JAUWYE010000053.1 GCA_030615965.1 Dehalococcoidia bacterium
AATCCCGATACTTCCATAGGTGTTATTTTCTCCCTGATGCTGGGACTTGCTTTCCTTTTCATGGGCCTGATGCCCGGGGCCAGGACTGAAGCCTTAAACCTGTTCTGGGGGAGTATATTGACCGTTACGCAACAGGACATCATCTTTTTAGCCGTTATAACAGCCGTAATAGTTGGGCTGGTGGTCGTTTTCTATAAGGAAATTCAAGCAGTGATTTGCCATCGAGAGGTAGCTCTAGCCGTGGGCATACCGGCGACAGTCGTTTTCTACGGCTTGTTGTTTTCCACCGGGGTGACTATAACTGCCTCACTACAGAGTATTGGTGGCTTGCTTATTTACAGCCTTATTCTCAATCCCGCAGCCGCTGCCTATCAACTTACTTATAGCTTAAAGCGGATGCTCCTTATCGCTGTTGCTTTCGGTATTATTTCTTGCTGGGCTGGACTCGCAGCCTCATATTTGCTTGACATTCCCTCAGGTGCCGCCATAGTGATAACTTCTGCTATTATCTTCGGCCTGGCAACGGCATTCTCTCCTAAGAGAAAAGTGAAGGGATGGCAGCAAATTCAGTTAGCAGGTTAGCTATGCAACTTCAAGAATATTTCGATCAACTAGCCCAAACCTGGGATAAAGAGCTTACCCGGGAGAGGTTGAAGTGTCTTAGCAACATCGTCAAGGAATTAGGCATTAAACCTGGATATTATGTGCTTGATATTGGCAGCGGTACGGGCGTCCTTTTACCCTTTTTAATCGCAGAGCTGGGTGATAAGGGAAAAATTGTAGCCCTGGATTTTTCAGCGGAGATGCTAGGTCAAGCGAAAGCCAAAAACTTCCAGCCTATAATTGGTTTTGCTCAGGCTGATGTTCTCGCCATTCCCCTGGCTGGTAATTCTGTGGACCTGGCTATATGCAACAGTGTTTTTCCTCATTTTAACGACAAGGTCAAGGCATTGAAGGAAATAGCCAGGGTGCTCAGAAATAATGGCCGGCTGGTCATCTGCCATACCATGAGCCGAAAGATGATTAACCAGCTTCATCAATCCATTGGTGGCGCGGTCGCCAATGCTCTTCTGCCACCCGAATTTCAGCTAAAAGAGCTGATAAAGCAAGCTGGTTTGAAGGTAACCCATTTCGAGGACAGCCCGGAACGATATCTGGTTATTGCTGAGAAGAGCGCCCGCTAATGTTTAAATAATAATCGTCTATGACTCCTTAATCATTGAGCTTCAAGCTCAAGACTAATGTCTAAAGCCCTGGCGGAGTGGGTAAGGGCGCCAATAGAAATAAAATCAACGCCGGTTTCAGCTACAGCGCGAACATTACCCAGTGTAATTCCACCCGAGGCTTCAATTAAAGCACGGCCATGAATAGATTTTACCGCCTTACGCATGTCCTCGAGATTCATATTGTCAAGCATGACGATATCTGCCCCAGCTTCAACAGCTTCTAAAGCTTCGGGCACGGTCCTGACCTCCACTTCGACTTGAGTCTGTCTTGCTTGGAGATTGCTTCGTCGCTTCGCTCCTCGCAATGACAACGGAGTATTTTGCTTTGCTTTGACTATAATCTCCTTGATATTTAATCCCTGGCTGCGGAGCGCCACCAGATGATTATCCTTAATGAGTATGCCATCGCCTAAATTCATACGGTGATTTTCCCCACCACCTACCCTGACGGCATACTTTTCCAGCGACCTCAAGCCTGAGGTGGTTTTTCTGGTATCCATAATGCGCACCGGCAATCCTTGCACTGCTTCCACAAAGCGATGTGTCTCCGAGGCAATGCCGCTCAGTCGCTGCAGGAAATTCAGTGCCGTCCTTTCAGCTTTAAGGATGCTGGAAATTCGACCGCTTATCCTGACTATTATGTCTCCTGAGCGAACTATGCTGCCATCCTGAATCAGGACTTCCACTTCAGTTTCAGGGTCAACCTGGCGAAAAACTTCCTTAGCTACCTCCACCCCCGTCAGAACCCCGCTAGCTTTGACTACAAGATATGCCCTGCCTTGCTGGTCATGAGAGATAAGAGCCTCAGTAGTAACATCACCCTTACCAAGGTCCTCAGCCAAGGCGCGGTCGATAATTTCTTCAACCTGAGACTTACTTGATGACATTTTTCCTAAAAACGATATGCCGCTGCCATTCTGGCGAAGTCTGTGGGAAATCTGTGCGAAAGTGAGCGCCACGACTTTCTTTGCGGAGTAAAGCAGCTTCAGTCACGAGCCTGGCACATAATACCAAATTATTTAGTTCATAGGAGGGGCGGTCACTGGGTTGAGACAGGAGGCTTTCCCAGGTGGCCAAGATGCTTGCCGCCTCTTTGAGGCTTTTGCCAGAACGAATGATTCCTACTTTATCCCACATGAGGGACTGCAGGTTGGGTAGGTTAAGGTGTGACACCTTGGGTAGCACCTCTCTATCGGGGAGGCAATAGGAGATTGCTTCGTCGCTCCGCTCCTCGCAATGACGAGGAGGGACAGTCATTTCAGTCCTTTGCATTACCCTCCTGCTGAAAACAACTGACTCAAGCAGGGAATTTGATGCCAGCCTGTTAGCACCATGCACTCCAGTGCAGGCGGTCTCGCCAGCAGCAAATAACCCCGGGATATTTGTCTCCCCCCAATTATTGACCTTCATCCCTCCCATCAGATAATGGGCGGCTGGGGCGACGGGGATAAGCCCCTTGGTGATATCCAGGCCGTGGTCCCGACAAAAGCGATATATGTGGGGAAAGCGGGTGGTAATTAACCGAGGTGGCAAATGGGTAACGTCCAGAAAAACTCTAGCGCTGTGAGTTTTCTTCATCTCATAGACAATGCTGCGAGCTACTATATCTCTGGTCGCCAGCTCGGCCTCAGCAGCATAATCCAGCATGAAACGCTGACCTTCCACATTTTTAAGTATGCCACCCTCCCCTCTGACCGCTTCAGAGATGAGGAAAGGAGCTACTCCCGGCAGGCGAAGAACAGTGGGATGAAACTGGAAAAATTCTATATCGCTTATTTCGGCACTGGCTTCAAAAGCCAAAGCTATCCCATCACCAGTGACCACATCGGAGTTAGTGGTATATTTAAACAACTTCCCAGCACCACCAGTAGCTAGGATGAGAAATTGGCAGTGATATTCTTCCACAGAGCCAGTGCGGCAATCGAGAGCTCTCACGCCAGTTACCCTGCCATTCTGGACTAAAATTTCGCTAGCCAGGCAATTTTCTAAGACTTTGCTAGGAGTAGAGCGCACCTGGCGACTTAAGGTAACCTCGATATGCTCCCCGGTGGCATCTCCGCCGGCATGCATAATGCGCGGCACACTATGAGCTGCCTCTCTGGTCAAGGTAATTTCACCGTCCAAAGTGTCAAAGGGCACTCCAAACTTGATTAAGTCAGCAATGCAATCAGCAGCTTCATCAGTCAAAATGCGCACTGCCTCAGCATCGCACAGGCCATCTCCGGCAGCCATAGTATCTTTGAAGTGGAACTCGGGAGAATCATCTTTGCCCATGGCAACAGCAATGCCGCCTTGAGCATATCTGGTATTGCAGTCATCTATATTTCCCTTAGTCAAGATAAGGACGCTGCCCCGTTCTATAGCAAGCAAGGCAATATAAAGCCCAGCAATGCCACTGCCAACTATAATATAATCACAATAATTCGTTTTCATTTTCCTGCCATGTCCAGTAATTTACTAATCTCCTTGTTGCTCTTGCTGCCCTCTCCGGAGAAGGGAAAACAGCTAAACCCTGGTTAATAATTTGTCTTCTCGTCTCAGCAATAGCTTTCCATTTCCAGCTTTCCATCTCCGCCAAACCAATTTCTCCCGTTTCAATAATACAGACTACAGGCTTACCTTTCTTCCTAATTGCCACTGTGCTGCGCAAAAAATTTGATGCAAGCACTTTTTCCCATATATCCTTGGGCAAAGGGTCATCCTGAGTCAGATTGGCAACTAAAATATCAAATTTGTCTTCATTACTGATCCACTCCAGTAAGTCTATATCTGACAGAGATGTTCCTTGAAAAAGAGAGGCATCTATAGGATTTCTGACCCAATCCCAGATTTCGGGGTCTTGCTTTTTAATCTTTTTTCTTAACTCCACAGATAATTCTGGTAACTCGAAGCCTTCCTCTTCCCAGACATCAGCCGAGACCATACTCTTCCCACCCCCACCTCCAGCAATGATTACCCTCCTCCCGGTGATAGGCGGCAAAAAGGTAAACGCGACAACCTGGTCTATTAGCTCTTGAAAATTACTGACCATAATGGCCCCATATTGCTTGAACACTGCTTGCCAAACCTTGACAGAGCCAGCTAGTGATGCAGTATGGGATAGTGCTAGTTTTGCCCCTGTTCTACCCCTTCCCCCCTTGAGAATTATGACTGGCTTCTTTTTCGTAGCCAGTGCCAATGCCTCAACAAATTTCCCGCCATCTTTAACTCCCTCAATATAGGAGGCAATTACCTTTGTTTCACTATCAGAGGTAAAATAGTTTAATAATTCAGTCTCGTCAACGTCTGAGGCATTACCATAGCTTATAATTTTACTGAAACGCACTCCTCTTAAAGCAGCGTAGCGGACAAATTCCCCAGCTCCCCCGCCACTTTGAAAAAATCCCCCCACCGGTCCAGTTTCTCTGGGTAGCTCGTGATTGAAAGACAACCCTAACTTTGGGTAATAGATTCCCATACAATTTGGCCCGAGAATTCTAATGCCCAGCCTTCTCGCTTTTTCCAAGATCTCACCTTGAAGCTTTGTCTCTTTATCTCTTCCTGTTTCTTTCAGCCTTGCTGTAAATAGGTGGACAAGCTTGACATTTTTCTTGCTACAATCCTTAAGCAAAGACAAGACACCTTCGGCAGGTATGCAGGAGATCACATAGTCCAGGTTAGACTCAGGGATTTCTGTTAGCCTGGGATAGACTTTAAGCCCAAGAATCTCACTTGATGTTGGGTTCACCAGATAAAGTTTGCCCTGGAAGCCGTGGTCTATTAGGAAACGCGTGAATTGGTATCCCCCGGAAAAAGGGTTTAAAGAAGCCCCCACGATAGCAACACTGCTGGGAGAAAAAAGGCGACCTAGAGAAAATTCCTCAGACATACTGGATAAATATTTAGCTATTTCCCCTTTACTTGCAACAATTTCCTGGAGCGCCCAGGGACTGGCCTTCTCAACCTCAACCTCAAATATTTTGCCAATAAGAGATTTCTCCTTTGGCTACTCTACTTCTTCGTCAAGAGGGAAACACGAGTGCAGAGTCTCACAAAGACTGAACAGGTTTCAAAAACGCATCACGTTCCCAACTTGTCTGATGGTGACCACCTGATGCCTCAAGTTCCTGACGTCAGAATGTTCCCCCACCACTTTCCTCAACCTCTTGTTTGCCAAGTATACTGTTTCTGGCAACCCTCATTGTTGCTCCTGACTCTATCTTCAGAATCACAGTTTCTTCACCAAGACTTTCAATTTGTCCATAAATCCCACCAGCTATAATCACCTTGTCTCTCACTCTCAGTTCCTTTTCCATTTCTTCATGTTCTTTTTGTTGCTTCTGCCTCGGCCTGATCATCAAGAAATACATCAGGGCAAAAATTGCCACCAAAAAGATAATCATTCCCCATGTTCCCATTATGTACCCTCCTTTAATTAATTATTTTTTTAACCTCGCCTCTCAGCGACCAGGGACTTGTTTTCTCAATCTGGATTCTTGCTAATTGGGCCACCCAGTCGCCAGCATCTTCAAAGAATACCAGCTTATTACTCCGGGTGCGCCCAAACCATTTCCCCTTCTTCCTGCCTTCTACCAGCACCTCCATCTGCTTGCCTTGAAGGTGTGAATTAATCTTGCTAGCTATAGCTGTTTGAAGCTCTTCAATCTTATTGAGCCTTTTCTTCTTCACCTCTACAGGAATGTTATCTTGATATTCCCGCCAGGCAATGGTGCCAGGGCGAGGAGAATAAGCTGCCACATGAACAACATCAACCCTCATTTCCTGGACCAGAGATAGGCTGTGCTCAAATTGCTCCTCTGTCTCTCCAGGAAAGCCAACGATTATATCTGTGCTCAGAGATATCTGAGGGACCTTACAGCGAATGGTGTGAACAAGCTCTCTATATTGTTCCACGGTATACCCTCGCCTCATAGCCTTCAGTATATCATCATCCCCTGATTGAACAGGCAGCTCCAGATGCTCACAAACTCTGTTTAGAGAAGCTACAGTGTCAATAAGCTTCAGGCTTATATCCTTGGGATGATTTGTCAGAAAGCGAATCCTGGCAAGGTCATCTATGCTGCTTAATTCGTTCAGCAAATCAGCAAGGTCGGGATGCCCGGGCAAATTGTGTCCGTAAGAATCAACATTCTGCCCCAGCAAAGTTACCTCTTTTACGCCTCGTCTTACCAGCTCCTCCACTTCACAGACTATTTCCCCCAGAGGGCGACTCACCTCCCTTCCTCTCCTGTAGGGGACAATGCAATATGAGCAAAAATTATCACAGCCCTGGATGATGGGGATAAAAGCGCATGGCAAGGGAGTCATCCCATCGTCATTGCGAGGGTAGCGAAGCAATCTCTGCTCAACAGGTACGCCCCGCCTCTGACTCCAGGCAATTAGCTCAGGGTAATCACCAGGCTTAAATAGTAAGTCGACGTGAGGAAATCGTCTCTTCAATTCGTGGGTGTCGGAATCGACCAAACATCCAGTAACAAGTATCTGGAGATTGGGATGTTTATTTTTTAGGCCTTTCAATAAACCCAGGGTGCCTAAAACCTTATTCTCAGCGCTGTGTCTTACCACGCATGTATTGAGAATCACTAAATCGGCATTGGAAAAAGAAGCCGCTGCCTGATAGCCGGCAGAATCTAAATATCCAGCTATTTGCTGGGATTCTGCCTTATTCATCTGGCAGCCGATGGTCCAAATAAAATAGCGTGGCATAATGCTATTGCCTTCCCTTCAGCTTATATTTATCCGATGATTATATCATCCAAGGGTCGCTTCGGCACGTGGTGTACTCCTTCACTATCACGCCAGTATTTGGTATCTCCGTTGGGTCCGACCGTTTCTATCATTACCGTTTCTTTGGGCTTGCCAAGAGCCAGGACAAGCAGTATCTCATACCGTGGCGGTATCTCCAAAGCTTTACGAAGTCCTTCCTTATCTATTGAAGCAATCATACAGCCACCCAGACCTTTCTCAGTCGCCCCCAGCATCATGCTTTGGGCCGCTATCCCGGCGTCGTAGTCCAAAAACCGGCTTACCTCTGTGTCCCCGAGAATGATGATGTATGCCGATGGTCTTTCCCCTTCAGCGGGACCAGCCCAGCCCGTGAGATATGCGCCCAATGTCAGATGTGGAAATATCAGTGAATTCTTTTGATGGTCGCAGGAAAGGATGTATTTAAGCGGTTGTGCATTCATTGCCGATGCAGAGAGCCGGGCAAGGTCAACAAGTTCTTTCAAGGTATCGAGCTTTATGTCAACTTCTTCATAGAACCGCCGATAGCTTCTGTTCTTTAGTATTAAATCTCGTATCATCCTGAGCTCCCAAAATCATCATTAGTCAACCACATACATCCTGACATAATTTTATCTGTCATTGCGGCCCCTTCGCCTCTTGTCATTCTGAGCCCTTCCTTTCCTGTCATTGCAAGTCTCTCCCTACTCGTCATTGCGAGTCTCTCCCTTCTTGTCATTGCGAGCCCCGAGAAGTCGGGGCGTGGCAATCTCACTGCCCCTCAACGAGATTGCTTCGGCTGATTTCGTCAGCCTCGCAATGACTTTCGTGTCACGATTTCTGCAAATCACCAGCATTCAAGTTGGTTTCCTTTTTATTCGGTTATTTTCAGGACTCCTGCCCCACGCATTTTTCCTTTCTTGAGCAGAATTAAGGCCTCGTTTGCCTCTTCCAATTTAAATTCCTGGGTTTCAGGGACAATGGAAATTTCGGCAGCTAAGGGCAGAAATTCTTGAGCATCCCTTCTGGTTACATTAGCCACACTTTTCACTTCCTTCTCGTACCAGAGATGCTCGGTGTAGTCTAATTCCGGAACAGGCGTCGTCTTGCGAATGGCATTTATGACCACCCTTCCCCCCTTTTGTAAATTCCTTAAAGCTTCACGCACCGGCTCTCCCACAGGAGTAAAGTCGATGGCGCAGTTGAGCTTTATCGGGGGCGTATCGCCCGTGGCCCCAATCCAGTCCGCCCCCAATTTCCTGGCTAAATCCTGATGCTCTTTCTGGTTGGGTCGGGTAAAGACAAAAACCTTGCCATCGGGATATTTATATTTGGCAACCTGGATAACAATATGGGCAGAGGCTCCAAAGCCATAAAGCCCAAGTACTCTGCCATCTTTCATGCCAGAGAGTCTTAAGGCCCGGTAGCCAATCACCCCGGCACATAAAAGCGGAGCAGCCTTCAAATCGGTAAACCTTTCCGGAATTGGATAGGCAAAGTCCTCTGATACCACGGTATATTGAGCATAGCCTCCATGGGCATCCTTCCCTGTCCATTTTGCCGTGTCACAGAGATTTTCCTCGCCTTTGAGACAAAAGGAACAACGCCCGCAAGCCCAATTAATCCAGGCAATCCCCACTCTATCGCCTTTCTTAAATTTACCTGCTCCCGGCCCAAGGCTCTCCACCCTGCCAACAATTTCATGACCTAAAATCATGGGAAATCCTGAAGGAGAAACCCTGCCTTCAATTTCGTCAAGCTCGGTGTGACAGACTCCGCAGGCGGAAACCCTGACCAAAATTTGACCTCGCCCGGGAGCGGGTTCAGGCAAATTCATCAGCTCCAGAGGGCTTTCTTCGACTGAAGAGAGCTTTTTGAGCACCATCGCCTTCATTTTTCCACCTTCCTTTCCCTTACGCGGCAAACATCAAGCTGCCCTTGCGTCATACCTACAGTGCGCACTAAAGCTCTGATACCCCTTCATATCACGAAGATGCTTTCATAAAGATTTTCCGAGATTTCGGCGAAATTTTCCCTGTAAAGCTTCATCGTTTCGGGGAGATAGTCCAGTATGTCCTGTGCCGTTACCCCGTCCTCACCTTTATCTACAGCAGCAACATCGCCGGAAAATCCATGGATAAACACGCCCATCCTCACTGCGTCCTCAAGGGCTAATCCCAGACCGAACATGACGGCGATAGTTCCCGTCAGGGCATCGCCGCTCCCAGCCGTGGCCATGCCGGAGTTGCCGCTTACGTTGATGAAAACAGTTTCGTCGGGATAGCCTATGAGGGAATGGGCTCCCTTTAAGATAATTATGGCATTGAGTTCCCTTGCCGTGCGTTGCAAAACAGCTATTTTGTTTTTATTTATCTCGCTTATCTCCATTGTGGTGATTCTGGACATCTCGCCCAGATGGGGCGTAAGTATCGTTGGTGCTTCCCTCTTTGTTATTTTTCCTAAGTCTTCAGCAATGGCAGTAATTCCATCGCCATCTATGAGCAGAGGCTTGTTAATTTTAGGGGTTAGCTCCCGCACCAGCTCTTGTGTCTCCCTGGCTAAAGAAAGACCGGGACCCAGGACCACCATATCCACCCCTTGGGAAAATTCTAAGAGCTCATCTTTGTTTTCCAGTGCTATGCTTCCTGAAGGCGTCTCTTTTTGAGGAAGAAAGACAACCTCACTCCCCTTGCTTGCCAGGAATGGTGAGATGGTTTTTGGTGTTGCTAGGTAGGAAAGTCCGCCTCCGGCTTTGAGGAAAGATAGGGCGGAGAAGTATGGCGCACCAAGATAACTCGAGGAGCCGGCAATAAAGAGAGCCTTTCCATAGCTGCCCTTATGGGTATCTCTGGCTCTTTCCGGAAGCTCTACTGGATTATTTATCGCTACCTTTATGGCGTGGGAATTATAGAGGGTAGGTGGGAAAGATATATGCGAGACATACAACTTCCCGCAGTGCTCATACCCAGGATAAAGCATATTCCCCAGCTTAGGAAGCCCAAATGTCACAGTATAATCTGCCTCTACTGCCACACCCATCACCTCCCCGGTATCGCCATTTATGCCTGAAGGAATGTCAACGCTAAATACTGTCCCTTGGCTCTCGTTTATCAGTTGAATCACATCTTTGTATATCCCGCTGACCTCTCGGACAAGACCTGTGCCAAATATGGCATCCACGATGGCATCGGAATCAAGAAGCTCAGCTCTTACGGAGTCGATTGAGCTGACCTTAGACATCTCTATTGGCATTCTGGATACTATTTCAAAGTTCTTTTTTGCTGCCCCTTTAAATTTGGCTTCATCATCCAGAAGAAAGACTTTTACTTCCCCACCATTGGAGTGAATCTTCCTGGCAACAACCAGCCCGTCTCCGCCATTGTTGCCCCCGCCACAAAAGACTACGAATTTGTTGTCCTTTATGCCGAATTCCTGCGACATGACGAAGTACACTGCCTGCCCGGCATTCTCCATCAAAAGGTCCTCCGAGATGCCAAATTCTTCCGTAGCACGCCTGTCCAGGTCTTTCATTTCACCCACTTTAGCTACTTTCATTTTCACCCCCTTGCCAGAGATTGACTCGAAGTCCATATTTAAGTATGGCACGTAAAGTGCTCAAGTAGAATGGTACCTCACTCTTGATAGAAAGCACAAGGGTAACACACAACCCGGCGGATATATCACTTCCTCAGACAAGCGACCTTATTACCTTGGGTTATCCCGGCTGAAAACTGGCGGCTGATACTTTACTGATAGTATAATACAGCGATTCATAGGATTGGCTAACACGGGAAAGAAAATTCGGATAACAGCAGGAGCGATTGAAACAGAGGCTGAGCTAAATGATACCAGGACGGCTCAGGCAATCTGGGAAGCGTTGCCTGTTAAAGGACGTGTCAACCTTTGGGGAAACGAAATATATTTCTCAATTCCTCTCAGCCTTGATTTAGAGGCTGGACAAGAAGTGGTAAACATAGGAGATTTAGGTTACTGGCCTGACGGCAATGCGTTTTGTATCTTCTTCGGCCCCACTCCCGTAAGCCAGGGAGATGAAATTCGCCCGGCGAGCCCGGTTACTGTATTCGGTAAAGTCATCGGCGATGCCACGGTATTTAAAAGGGTAGCCACAGGAACAAAAATAACTATCAGGAGCCAGGAATAATTCCTGAATACCGATTAGGAGGCAAGGATGTTGGAAAACAAAGCAAAGACTAAGCAAGTACTGGTCATCCTCGGTAGTCCGAGGAAAAAAGGAAATAGTTCCACTCTGGCAGCCCG
>JAUWYE010000067.1 GCA_030615965.1 Dehalococcoidia bacterium
CCCTCGTGCATACAGACCTGGATACACTATCTTGGTAAAGTCTTTGATGTTCAAGTTGTATTTTTTCAATAGCCCAGAAATTACCTCCACGATAAATTGACTATAGCCAGAATCGCGAATGAATCTATCTTCCCAGGCATGTTCAAATTTTTCTCCACTTGCCCTCCAGCGGTCGGGAAAATCGTAGGAAACAGAATACGAACCCTCGAAAGTGGCAATCACATCATCACTGCCAACAAGAAGTGACGCAGCGCCATCACCATAGAGAGACTCTTGAGGACTGCCCGGCTTGCTCAACCGGCAATCGGAAGCACAGACGAGAATATTGCTTGACATCTCCCCTTTTACAGTATCAAGGGCAGAAAGCAGTGCAGTAGTCCCTGACTTCGTAGAGCCTATGAAATCAGCAGTCCTTATATTTGACTGCAAATCAAGAGCAGTAGCTACCAGGGCTGAATTCTGCCTTACCATATAAGGCTGACTGGTAGTAGCAAGATACAGACCGTCAACTGCCTCCCGTTTCATACCACTTACACAATCAATCCCTGCGGCTACTGCCATAGTGAGAGCATCTTCATCATGATTAGCAACTGCATTTTCACCGGGCGGTGGGAACGTCCCCAGGAACCCAACAGCCGTGAAGATAGTGTTGTGATTCATTCGATACCGTGGGATATAAGCTCCGTAAGACTTTATGCCGACCATGAATTAACCTCCTGATATAAGCTTTTTGGACCCAAGAGACTATGGCATAGAAGCTGTATGATGTCAAACCTTGACACTCTTGAAAATGAACCGATAATGAGAATTTTTCCATAATTATCAGTTGACAAATACTGGGAAAACAAAGTCCTTCTTCGAACTTGACGGTTCATTGCCAGAGTTGTACCATCAACTCAAGAGCAATTGAGGTTAAAGCTCACTCACTCACCACCAAATAATAGTGAAATACTGAATTGAGCAGGGACGTATTATGAACATTGGCAGAGGAATAGAGGATAACATCAAAAGGTTCGGCGAATATGAAGACATTTATTTCGAAGGGAGATGGTACACAAATGTTGAGATAAATCACAACGCCAACCTATTGGGGAATGCGCTCAAAGGACTTGGTATAAACAAAGGAGACCGGGTGGTGGTACAAATGCCTAACAGCCCGCTGGTGTTTTTTGCTTTTCCCGCCATATACAAGATAGGCGCCGTTGTCGTTCCATTGAATCCCCTGCTGCGGCCTGACCAGGCCGCCTATATATATCGTGACTGCGGAGCCAAAGCTATCCTCACTAGCTCGGATTTTGTGGGCCGGGTACTGGAGGCGCAAAAGCAAACTCCAAACCTGCAACATGTAATCCTCACAGACCACGATGATGTTCCTGGAACCATCTCATATTGTAATATTATGTCAACTAGTTCCGAAGAACTGCTGATTGAACAGACTGGTAATGACGATGTTGCCGCTCTAATATACACTGCCGGCACCACAGGACCGCCCAAGGGTGTGATGCACACGCATTACTCACTTTATATCAATGCCCTATTCTTCTACGAATATATTCTGGTTCATCGCTCCGTGACTTTGCAGTTAAACAGCCGTGCGTTTAATCCCAAAACACTCCAATTCAATGAGGTCACTCAACGAGTTTCCGGTATAAATCGAGCGATGGTCAGCCTGGCAGTGCTCCCTCTATCACACTCCTATGGCATTGCCTTCAGTAACATTGGTAACTTCGTAGGCGGAAAAACAATTTTGCTACGGTGGTGGAATGTCGAAGAGGCACTGAAAGCCATTCAGACATTCCGGGTTACTCAAATGGCAGCAGTTCCCACCATGTACATCCAGATGCTAGAATACCCTGAGCTGGATAAATACGATTTGAGTTCGCTTGAGGACTGCCAATGTGGGGCTGCACCACTGCCCGTGGAAGTAGCCTTAAGGTGGAAGGAAAAGGTGGGAGTGGATATTCGAGAGGGGTGGGGCCTAACCGAATCAGGATCCACTACTACAGGGCAACCAGGTGACCTTCCACCCAAGTATGGCTCCATTGGTAAGTGCCTGTTGAAATGCAACACCATAAAAGTTTTCGACGGGAAAGGTCAAGAGCTTCCACCGGGCCAGCAAGGCGAGATAGTAGTCAAGGGGCCTACAGTGATGAAAGGCTACTGGAACCTGCCTGAAGAAACAGCCAAAACCATCAAAGACGGCTGGCTTTATACCGGCGATATAGGTTATATTGACGAGGATGGCTATTTCTACATCACCGCCCGCAAGAAGGATATCATTATCAGAGGTGGAGAAAACGTATCACCGGTGGAGGTTGAGGAGATTCTCCTGCAACACCCCGCAGTCGCGGAAGCAGGAGTCGTAGACATCCCGGATGCTGTATATGGGGAGGAAATAAAGGCTTTCGTCGTCATAAAGCCGGATAAACGTGTAAATGAAGAGGAACTAATTGCCTTCTGTAAAGACCGCTTGCCCACCTTTAAGTTGCCAAAAAAGGTGCAATTTACGGAATCCTTGCCAAAGAACCTTTTAGGCAAGGTGCTAAGAGCCGAATTACGCAAGCTCGGTTAATTTTGAGTGGCGCGTGACAAAGAACTGACATTTCTCCCGGGATTTTCCCTGACAGGAAATCCCCTTCAGGGAAAATGTGTCAATGTTCCCATGAGATGTGCCGTTAGAATTCCCACTTGGTTCTGTTAAGCCGTACTTCCTCTAGCAACCTGGCCGCACCATTGACACTGGCAACTATCTTCTACATAATGCGATGTTGAAGGGAGGACATGCCATTGCCTGAATTAAAATTTGATAGGACAAAATGTGCCGAGTGCCAAGCCACCAGCTGCCTTGTTAAGTGCCAGTACATGGATTTTAAGGACAAAGACAAGGCGAAGAAGGAGTGGCAGAAGGTAATCAACAGTGAGGACTCCTCTGTGCTGGAGGCATGCACCACATGTTATGCCTGTGAGGAATACTGCCCCTTTGGGAACCACCCATTTTACATGATTGTCGAACGGCAGGAGGAGAAAGGGATATTACCGGCGCCCAGGCCAATCGTAACCATGTGGATTAACCAGTGCCAGCCAGTAGGCAGATTCATGGTGGGCAAAGTTGAGGAAAGGGCATTATCATACTGCTTTCTGCCCCACTTTAACACACTGGTCAAGGGGAAGCTCTTCGACGGCATTGCCTGGTCTGTAATCTTCGGGCAGGAGTTTTTTTGCAATGCTGTTTACCTGCATTACGCAAAAGCATCAGTAATAAAGGACAGACTACCCAAGATAGTTGAGAATATTAAAAACCAGGGAATCAAAGAGCTTGTATGTCTCCATGACGAATGTTATGGCACCTTCACATCGCTGACGTCTGCTTACGGTATAGATACGCCTTTCAAACCCATTCACTACTACGAGTACCTGTATGGCAGGCTGAAAGAGCTCAAAGACCTGATAAAACCGCTCAATATTAAAGCTGCCTACCAGAGAAACTGCTCAGCCCGGCTTTGCCCGGAGACAGACCACTATGTAGATGATATATTCGGGCTGCTTGGAGTAGAGCGAGTTAAGCGGGAATACGACCGTGAGAACGCCCTGTGTTGTGCCGAGGTTCTCAGGATGGCGAGGGGGCCAGTGCTGGCCGATGATGTCCAGAAGCGGAATATAGACGATATGGTGAGGTTCGGAGCCGAATACTGCGTTTTTAATTGCCCGGCTTGCTGGGACTCGCTGGCGCATAAGGTTGCCAAGCAAGGCATAAAGCCGATACACATGATTGACCTGTGCAAACTCGCTATAGGCGAAGAACAAGCCTTGAGGCTGCCTGAATTAGTAGCGGAGGTGTGAAGTATGACGACCACCAGTGCATTATACGATTCGTTGGTCAAAATAGTCGGTAAGGACTTTGTCTCCGACCAGAAAGAAGAGCGTTATTTCTATGCCAGGGACGGTGGGCTTATGCCCCCGCATGAACCAGACTTTGTGGTAATGCCCAAAACAACTGAAGAGGTGCAGGAGATAGTAAAGCTGGCAAACAGGGAGAAGGTGCCCATAGTTCCCAAGGGGGCAGGTTTGGCATTGACCGGTCTGGTTATCCCTCAACTCGGCGGCATTGTGCTGGATATGAATCGGATGGACAGAATTCTGGAAGTGAATGAGAAGGCCGGGTATGTAGTCGTTGAGGGTGGGACTACACACGGTGCACTAAAGAGCTATTTACAAAAGCATCATCCCAACCTGAGACATAGCATACCTGACTCCCCCCCCATAGCGACAATAGTAGCCAACGCGGTTATACACGGGCAGGGGCGCCTGTCGCAGCAGCACGGTTTCAACTCCGACATGGTCTCCAGCCTGGAAGTTGTCCTGCCCACGGGGGAACTCTGTCGCATCGGTTCGTGTTCAGTGTCTTCATACTGGTTCTCAAAGGGACCTCCATTGCCTGATTTATCCGGACTCTTTCTGGGCTGGTTTGGCACCACTGGCATAATCACCAAGCTGGGGCTGAAGCTTTACCCATGTAAGAAGATGAGAGACGTTATGCTTTTCCTGACAGATAAGGCTGAACTGGTCCCAGACATTATGCTGAGGCTGAGCCACACTGAAATGGTAGAAGATGTGGTGGTCTCGGCTCAGCCATTGCCTTTGAGATTCAGGGGAACTTTCTGGATAATGGCTTATATAACTGGCGATTCAGATGAAGAACTTGAGTTTAAGCGCAAGATGGTGTGGGATGCCCTCTGGGAATATTTTGAAAGCCGGGATGTTGGTCTTTTGAGCACTTCGCCAGAGATGAAAGCACCACTGATGTCAATGCCTTCAAAGGATTTGACCAGATTTGCTGATGTGTCTAAAGGTGGCGGATTTCAATATGCTGGGCCCATCACCCCCATTGAGAAATTCCCAGCTTTCATTAGGAAGCTGGAAGAGGTGGCCACAAAATATAATGTCTTCTATGCATCCACCGCGCGGCTTATCGACGCCGGGCATTGCATGATGTTCTCCTTCTCTTTTTCCTTTAATAGAGCCAATAGTGATGAGATGGCGAGAGCCAAAAAGGCCTTAGATGAATGCAGCAAATTCGCCCTGGAAGAAGGAGGCGTGCTCTGGAAGGCAGACATTTACGAACAGAGGCTGCTGATGGACAAGATGGACCCAAATACACTTGTCCTTATGAAGAAGATAAAACAGCTCCTGGACCCCAATGGAATCATGAACCCCGGAAATTGGGAGGTAAAATAATGCAGAAATACGTTAGCCAGATCCATAGATGCTTCAGGTGTGGTTACTGCAAATTTCCCACCGATTACTCAAGCTTCAATTGTCCCTCCTACAGAAGGTTCAGGTTTGATAGCTATTCCACCGGTGGGCGACTCTGGCTTATTTATGCCTGGTCGAAGGGGGAAATCGAATGGTCGGAGCACCTCGCTGAAATCCTTTACGCCTGCACAACCTGCAAGAACTGCACTGAGCAATGTCCAATGAAGTTCGCTCCTGATATTGTTGACTGGATTGTTGAAGCCAGGAACGATATGGTTGAGAAAGGGAAAATACCGCCCCGTGTGGCACGTTTTTTTGAAGCTGTTTATGGCTATGGAAATCCCTTTAAGCAGCTCAGGAGCGCTAGGGCCGCCTGGGCAAACGGCACCAAAAGATATGCGTCAGGAGATGAATACCTCCTGTATGTCGGCTGCCTGGGCTCGTACGACGAGAATGGACAGAAAATGGCCAGGAGCTTGGTAGATATCTTAAACGCCTCAGGAATATCCTTCGGGATACTTGGTGAAGAGGAGGACTGCTGCGGCAACGAGATATATATGCTGGGTGAAGCGGGACTGTTTCAGAATCTGGCAGAGAAAAACAGCCAGAAATTCAAAGAGCTTGGCGTTAGTAAGGTGGTTACCCTTTGCCCCCATGGCTACAACACCATGAAGAATAATTACCCGGCATCAGGTGGAAACTTCGAGGTGTATCACTACACTCAAATCCTGAGTGATTTGATTCAGAAAAATAAGATAAAACCTTCACGAGCTAAGGCAAAAGTCACTTATCAAGACTCCTGCTTCCTCGGACGTTATAACAATATCTATGACGAGCCGAGGCAGATATTGCAAGGTATTCCCGGCATTGAGCTGGTGGAGATGGAGCGGAACAGGAAAGATGCCTTCTGTTGTGGCGGTGGCAGTGGCAATTTCGTTACCGACCTTTTGGCCGGCAGCGTGGATAGTCCGGCACGAATCAGGGCCAGAGAAGCCTATGAAACCGGAGCCGATACTTTAGCAGTTGCCTGCCCCAGTTGCCTGACGATGCTCACCGATGCCGCGAAGGCAGAAGACCTGGATGATAAGCTGGTTGTCAAAGATATCTCGCAGATTTTGAAAGAGCTTTTGTCTGCCAGATGAGCCCGTGAATCCGGTCCCTTATCCCCAAGCCACTTCTTGAAGTGTAAAACACACCCCTACAGGACCAGGTTCTGCAAGCTACCCATTATTAGTACTGCTGCTATCATTATTCCAACAGCTTTAAGCAAGTTTTTTGCCCCCAGCTCCCGAGCCAATATCACAAAGGTAGCTACACAAGGGAAAAACATAGCCAGAACCGTGCTGCTGATAACCAGTTGCTTAGCAGTTAGGGCCAGGGGAGCTAGCATGCCCATGGCCACATCCTTACGCAGAAAGCCGACGACTAGGGCTGTAATTGTCTCTTTAGGCAACCCCCACAGCCCGGTCAATACCGGGGCGGTAATATTAGCAATGGCATTGAAAACTCCTAAAGTGTATAGGATGTTTACCACTAACACGGTGCCGAGGACTATGGGCAAGGCTTCTTTAATAAAGCCAGAGACCCGTAGCCAGAGCTTTTCACCAATGACCCGCCACGACGGCAAGCGATAGGGGGGAATCTCCACCAGAAGTTCCGGGTTGAATCCTTTGACAGTACGATTAAGGATTAGCCCTATGATAACCCAGGATATAAACAGGCTCCCGTAAACCATAGCTACGTATCCCACCCCTTGCTGCCCCACCACCCCGATTATCATAGCCTGCAAAGCAGCACAGGGAACGCCAATAGAAATCAAAGTCGCCGCAATAAACCTTTGTTTACGGCTCTCCAAAATACGAGTTGCCATAACCGCAGGCACATTACACCCAAAGCCCAGAATAGTGGGGATGATGGCATAGCCGTGTAGTCCCAACCGGTGCATTATGGTGTCCATCAGTACCGCCAGGCGGGGCAGGTAACCAGCATCTTCCAGTATTCCTAATGCCAAGTAAAAAGAGACGATATACGGCAACACCGCAGCGAGGGGAATGTAAAATCCAGTGCTAAGCAAACCGAAGGACTGAAAATAGTTAATTTCTCCCCCAATAAGTTCGCCTATCAAGACGTTGTGCCAGAAACCCCCTGCCCCTAAAGCAAGGCTCAGTCTGGCTAGCAACGGTGTCCACAGCCCTTCAAAGAGGGGCTCAGCCACATAGCCAATTATTCCTTCGCCAACGAATAGGACGAACCAGAAGGTGGCAAAAAGGACCAGCAGGGCGATAACTATCCCGCCTACCCGATGACTACTGGCATCTTCCAAATTCTCATACCAGCGATGGTGGCGATGGCTCAACGATTGCACCTGGCTCACGATGTCACCCACTCTCGCCCACCGCTCATCGCTATTAGAATAAGTACGAGCGTTTTCAGGCAGCTTCGCTTCGGGAAGACGCCTGACTAATTCCCTTACTCCCTGTCCGGTAACGCCTACCGTGGGTACAACTGACACTCCGAGAAGTTCCTCCAGCTTGGCAACATCAACATTTATACCCCGATGCCGAGTATCATCCCACATGTTGAGGGCAACTATTACTGGAGTCTGTCTCTCCAGCAACTGCAAGGTCAGATTGAGATTTCTCTCCAAATTGGTGGCGTCAACAACATTTATGACCAGGTCTCCATCTTTGAGCATCTCCACAGCTACTTCTTCCGCCTTAGAACTTGGTTCAAGGCTATAGTTGCCGGGGACATCGATAAGCTCAGCCCGCTCCTCCCCCAGCTTCAGATACCCTTTAGTGAACCCCACGGTGGTGCCGGGATAGTTGGAAGCGATAATGTGTGTACCGGTCAGTCGAGAAAAAAGGGCGCTTTTGCCCACATTGGGATTACCCACAAGCAGGATACGCATCATCTTAGGAAGCTCGCGGTAGATATTTATCTACTTCGACTATTATTTTCCTGGCCATGCCAAAACCAACAGCCACCTGGGCATTATCTACCCTGAGAGTGACCGGGCCATGAAATAGCATAGA
>JAUWYE010000103.1 GCA_030615965.1 Dehalococcoidia bacterium
GCTCCTCAGCGGTGCGCTTTTGCCCCAAGAACATACCTCGAGGTCCTATTTGCCGTATCATATCAAAGGCTAGGGTATTATCGTTTACCTCAATCCCCTTGGTAATAATATCGATTGCTTGAAAAATCTCCCTGTCAAACAGGACCCTTGCCATATCTAATACAAGGTCAGATTCTATTATGCCACTGGGGCCAAACGACATATCTGCCCCTGCCATAATTGCCAGGAGGTGAACATACACATTCTCTATTCCTACTTGCCAGCTATTTAATTGATGAGCAGCTCCGCCAAAAGCGAGACTACTCACAACAGGCAGACCATTGGAATGGGCAAGCTGAACGGCAGCGGCATTAGCAATCTGTGCCGAAGATGACCCAAAAAAATAATCCCCTGATCGTGGATCGATAACTGCAGGGAGGATAGATATATAGTTGGAAGTCCCGGGATAAGCGATTTGTGTCAAAACGCAGCCGCTTAACACTTCTGCCAATCCAGTAGCTAGAGCACCGGCTAAATATGGAGGCGCAGACAAACCAATAGTAGGCATGGACATGAACCCTACCATCAAGCCAGCCTCGGCAAAAGTAAGGGCTGATTCTATCCCCCCTTTGTCCTGGGATAGAGGGGCAACACCGCATATCAAAAGCGAACAAATAATCCTTTCCCTCAGCTTATCCCTTCCCCCGGCAATAACAGAAGCCATCTCAATGGTATACTTTGCTGAGATTTCGCCCATAACCGATTCTGTCTGGACATGTTTTTCAGTATTATTAAAGCAAGCCTCTGCTTCATGAATTGGTGCTGTTTCTCCTTTGTCTCCCGCACTAACCACTGGCCAAACAATCGATGCTATCGGGAAATAATCGTCTATCTTGGCCATATTTGCCACATCGCTCTTAATCGAGCGTCGTCTCTCGCCGGTTTCAAAATCAATAATATAAGGCCCTGTCCCACCAGTATGGAAATAAGTCCCGTTCCCATCTCCTATTTTGACATCGAGTTCCGGTCTTCTTCCGGCTAGGGTGTAACGCCCTGGAGCCTTCTTCAAGTAATCAGCCACTATGTGGCCTGGGATTTTAACAAGCTTTTTATCAAAATCTACTTTAGCTTTGGCATCGGCAAAGATTCTTAGTGCCTTCTCCGAGGGTAAGAACACCCCGACTTCCTCAAGAATATCAAGGGCTGTCTGGTTTATCTTTTTTACATCCCCATCATCAAGTATGCTAATTTTCAGCTTTGATTTGATAGGTTGTATACTGGCTCTTCTTTCTTCCAATTTTATCATTTAAAAAAACCTCCTTTTTATATTTTTGTTCTTTGGAACATTAAATCCCTCTCGCATGGATTCCATATTCATTTCCTCGCTCAAGCCGCTGTCATGTACGAATATCCCTGTAATAGTCCACTCCAATCATGTTCGCATATAGTTTAGCGTTCATCTAATCCTTTCCAGTTAAGCACCCCCAAACACCAAGCTAGGCAAGAAAAGAGCTATTTGAGGAAATACTACAACCAAGATTAGCCCAATTGTCTGGAGTATAACGAAGGGAATAATCGAACGATAAATATCTACCAATGTTATCTCTGGAGGGACGATAGCCTTCATATAGAACAGGTTATAACCAAACGGCGGTGTCAGGAAAGCTGTTTGCATACTCAGGATAAACAGGATTCCAAACCACACCTTGTCGAAACCTAGGCTCACAATTAAAGGCACATAGAGAGGGACAGTAATGAACAAAATTGCCGTATCATCAAGAAACATGCCCATGATGAAGAAACTAAGTAAGAAAAAAGTTAGAACCAGATAAGGATTTGCGCCTAATTCGACTATCAGCTCCCTCAACATCGTCGGAGCTCCCAAGCCAATGTAAATTTTACTGAAGAACGCTGCTGAAACCATAATCCACATAACCATCCCCATGAGCTTAACGGTTTGCATCAAGCACTCATGTAACATGCGCCAGTTGAGTCTTCGGTGGATAGCAGCACATACAACGGCACCAAAAGCTCCCACCGCTGATGCCTCAGTTATAGAAGTGACTCCCATGAATATCAATCCCAAAACTGAGAAGATAAGCACTCCGGGCAAAATTAGGGCTCTCAAGGCTTTGGCTTTCTCTCCCCAGGTAACCTGCTTGTCGGTTGCTCTAGCCGGTCCCAGGTGTGGCTGGAAGTAACATCGTACCCCTATATATATAATGTACAGGAGTGCCAGCATAATCCCTGGCAACATACCACCTGCGAAAAGTCTACCAGGTGATGTTAATCCTAGAAACCCGAACATAATCATTAGGACACTCGGTGGGATGAGGAAGCCCAACGCTCCGCCCGCTTGAATGCAACCTGTTACCATCTGCTTATCATATCCTCTCTCGAGCATAGACGGAAGAGCAATAATTCCCATAGCGACAGTGGCTGCCCCGCTTATGCCAACCATAGCTGCAATCATGGCACAGATAGCCACAGTACCCATTGCCAATCCTCCCCTTACTCCCCCCATTAAAACATAGATCATATGATAAAGATCATCTGCTATGCCTGACCTTTGCAACATGATCCCCATGAAGATAAATAAGGGGAGAGCTACCAGAATACTGGCGCCCGCAACGCCAAAAGCATTAAGGTAGACACTCACCATAGCCTCCTGACCCCACAGCAGAAAAGTAGCGAACATGCCCGTTACACCCAAAGCGAAGGTAAGGGGTAACCCTGTTGTCATAACCAGCAGCATGAAACCAAAGATAACAACTGTAACCATTGGAGTACTAAGTATCATTTTCATACCTCACTCCGGTTATGGCAAAGGTGAAGTTACGGATAAGATCGGCTATTGCCTGCAGTAAAACCAATAGTACTGCTATCGGAAAGAAGAGCTTGTAAATCCAGATGGGGGGACCCCATGCGGTGCGGGAAATTTCCTGGATAATAAAAGAGTGCACGCCAGCCTTCCCCGCCTCCCACAGGAATAGGGACAGAAAAGTCAGCGCCAACAGCCCCATGCCGCAGTCCATCTTTGCCTTTGTCCTCTCAGACCAGCGACTATAGATGACATCCATGCGAACATGTACTCTGTAAAGGAGGGCCACAGCCCCTGCCATCAAACCGTGCACACCATACATCATTTGGGCTGTCTCGTGAGCCCACATGGTAGGAGACTGGAACACATATCTTAATACTACCTCATAAAGGAGGACCACAAACATGCCTATGACAAGGTATGAGACCAACCTCCCTGACCACTCACTGGTCATGTCCACATATCGTAATATCCGAAATAGTTTTCGCATCAACTTGTCTATAGAATTCCTTTCCGTCCCGAAGAGGAGAGTGAGAGACGATTAAACTCGCCCCTCACTCTCCCCGAAGAAAGATAATTTGGCGTTCTCAGTTATTCTAAAAATCCGAACTCTTGGTGCGCCTGTTTAATCAGGGCGACCGCTGCGGCGTTCCGTGGTGATTTAGCTGCTTCCTCATCTAATAATTCTAACCCAGCCTCGCGCAGTTCCCTTAGGCCTTCATCATCTAGGTGTGTGAAGCTGACTCCCTCATCTGCTAGCTTCTCCCGGGCTTCTATATCCGCTTTATCCCATTGTGACGGGCACCAGTAGTAGCCTACGACGTCAGCAACGTTTTCAACTATCGCTTGAAGATCCGCAGGAATAGCATTAAAAGCATCCATGTTCACAAACCAGGAGCAACAATACGGTGCCTGGAAGCCATCCTCCAAATAATACGAAAAAACCTCTTGCATGGCCATCCCATAGTAATGGACGTAAGTGCCATAAATAAAGCCATCGATGGCACCAGTGGCAGCCGCTGTATATACTTCTTCAACTGGTAGAAAGACTGTCGAGACACCTACTTTCTCAAGAACTTTGGCGGTAGGACCACTTGTCCTTATCTTTAGCTTCCTCATATCGTCAAGAGACGACACCGGCTGAGTCGATATCAGATTATAAGCACCTCTAACGCCCTCAATATCAGGAGCCAAGAAGTAAATACCGTGTTCGGCATAGTCTTCACGCACTAGATCTAGAAAGCCTAAACCGTGCCAGATCCTCATGGTGTGCTCCCACCCACACCACTCGAAAGGCATACTTTCTAAATTACCTAGCAGTACCTCTCCAGGCCAGTAACAGCCAGCGCCGTGACTGCCGTCGAGTAATCCTGACCGAACAGCGTCAAGCATTTGATCGCTTGGCACCAGTGTACCCCCATAGTACCAATCAATCACGAGGCTCCCATTACTCAGTTTCTCGATGTCTTGGACAAAGCGCTGAACCCAGAAATCCTCTTCCGTTCCAGCGTAAGTCTGCCATCGCCAGGTGGTGACCTCGGCTGGTGCCCTTAGCTCAGCAATCTCAGCCTCCAGGTCAGAAATCTCGGCGTCTTTTGCAGATACGTCGCCTTCTAGCTCATCAATCTCCGACTCCAGCGCGGCAATTTCCTCCTCGGCAGCCTCTGGTGTCGCTGGAGCACAGCTTGCCACCAGCGGCACTGCCAGCATCAGAGCCAGGCAAACACTGCCAATCAACATCAATAATCCTTTCCTTTTCAATTTGATAACCTCCTAAAAAATTTAGTCACCTTGGGTATTCCATCTAACTATCTTATTTCTCACCCCCTTTCTGGGTCTCCCCGCTTACTTTGAATAAAACCGAAGGGCTCAAAAGTACACCCACACTTGGGGTCCCCGAGCCCTTTTGTTTGACTTATTTCATATGATTGCTTTATAATTAGGGCAACTACGTAATACCACTACCTAATTCACTTTCAGAAAGACCTGTTCCCGCAGGTCTTTTCTATTTTAGTTTTGCTTCTTGTCTTTCCTCCGTTAGTATCCCGCCCTCAGTTTTCCAAGTATATCCACACCTTCGACAGACAAACTCTTCTAAGATTTCCGGTAATATACCTGCTTTGAACCACACCCTGGGCATTTCGGTATTTCGATTTAGTTTTATTAACTCACAAAAATATTAGTTTGTCAACTTTCTTTTCACCAATTTTGGACGAATTTCTAAAAATTATTTACTCTCCTAAAATATCTACCACCACAGACACTGAGAGGGAGATAATGACATTGACTGCCCTTGAAAGTTAAGTTTTTCTCCCTATTTCTACCAAGATTACCTTATTTTGCGGTTGACCTCTCTCAAATTAATCCTCAGAATTAACTAAAAGCCATAATGTGTAATAAAGACAGACACCTTGTCATCCGGCGCGGTCGCTTGCTAGACTTTCTGTTTGACGCATGGGCTCCATCATGTTTTCGCTGTCCCTCCTGTCTACACAAATCACAAACTTCACACGCCGAAACTGAGGTCCGTTTCACCATCTATCCTGAAAGCAAGGTCTTTTATTGCCTCAGATGCCACCGCGGTGGCGATGCATATGCTCGCAGCACTGATCGAAAAAGGCTTCGAGCCGAATGTCTTGTCCAGAGTCCTTAGTACCCTCCACCACAAGGGTGAAAACTGGCAGACCATAATCGTGGCGAAATTGGTGGAGGAGCATGCTGGCAATGGTTCCCGGCATACATCCGAAAGGTATAACGTTGACAATCCCATTGAAGCCATGCTCAGCGTATTCCACGGCCCGTCCCATACTCAAAATAGCTTCTCCTTCTACTGCTGGGCTTAAGTAGGCATGGCCACGGTTCAAGATT